>JBAZRQ010000067.1:0-7713 GCA_041662925.1 Nocardioides sp.
GCTCACGGGCGTGCCGGGCGCGGGCCGCTGCCAGGCCACCGTGCCTGGGCGCTGCTCGCAGCGCACGGTCATCGGCCGGCCCCAATCGGACGAGGCCGCGACCGTGCCGATCCGCGTGGCCGCCTCCACTGCCGGCAGGCCGATCAGGTCCGGCATCGCGCGCGGTGCGGGAGACGCCGAGGTGTGCCCAGAGGTTGGCGGAGGCTCGGCCGTGTCGCGGGCGGTCTCCTCTCCGCACCCGGCGAGGAGCAACACACCGACGGCAAGGAGCGGCAGGGCCTTCATACCTGTACGACGTCTGGGGGCCGATGCTGGTTTACCGGATCACGACTCGCGCAGCCCTACTGCTCGGTGATCTGCACCTGCACCTGGCGCAGGCGCAACAGCACCCGCTGGCGCAGCTCGCTGGGAGCGGTCTCGGAGCACGAGCGGGCGACGACCGACTTCACGGTGCGCTCGAGGTCGTACTTGACCAGGCAGGGGTTGCACGAGTCGAGGTGGTGTCGTACGGCGGCACAGTCGGCCTCGTCGAGCTCGTTGTCGATGAAGTAGACGATCCGCTCGAGGTAGTCGGCGCACTCGGCGCTCGACACCTCGTCGTGGGAGTGGTCGTGGCTCATGACTCGCCTCCGTCGGGGCCGACCCGCAGGAGGTTGTGGGTGCGCACGTGGTCGGAGAGCATGTCGCGCAGCTGGCGGCGTCCGCGGTGCAGCCGCGACATGACGGTGCCGATGGGGGTCTCCATGATCTCGGCGATCTCCTTGTAGGCGAACCCCTCGACGTCGGCGAGGTAGACGGCCAGTCGGAACTCCTCGGGGAGCCGCTGCAGGGCGTCCTTGACCTGCGAGTCGGGCAGGTGCTCCAGCGCCTCCATCTCCGCCGACTTCAGGCCGGTGGAGGTGTGGGACTCCGCCCGCGCGAGCTGCCAGTCCTCGACGTCCTCGGACATGGACTGCTGCGGCTGCCGCTGCTTCTTGCGGTAGGTGTTGATGAAGGTGTTGGTCAGGATCCGGTAGAGCCAGGCCTTGAGGTTGGTGCCGGGCCGGAACTGGTGGAACGACGAGTAGGCCTTGGCGAACGTCTCCTGGACGAGGTCCTCGGCGTCGGCCGGGTTGCGGGTCATCCGCATCGCCGCCGAGTAGAGCTGGTCGAGGAACGGCAGCGCGTCGCGCTCGAAGCGCGCGGTCCGGTCGGCGTCGGACTCGGTCGCGACGTCGATCTCGGCGTCGTCGACAACGGCGTCTGGGCCCGCGTCGAGGTCGGCGTCCGCAGGGGTGGTGTCGAGGGGGGTGTCAGTCATCGCTCCCCAGCCTAGCCGGGGATCCACCACGGTCGGTCGTTCGAGGAGGACGGTCACGACTCGTTGAACGCCTCATCCGGTGGCGGCATTCCCGGTGACCTCGCGGACCACCCACTCGAGGGTCGCCTCGACGACGATGTCCATCGCCTCCTGCTGGCTGATCGGGCCGCGCGCCGGGACCTTGAGACCGTGGCCGGGTACGACGCACAGGTCGGTGTCGGCCGGAAACTCCTCGGGCAGGCCCATGGTGTCCTTCTCGCCCTGGATCACCAGCGTCGGGAGCCGGCTCCCGGTCAGCTCGTCGAGGCGGCTCTTCTCCGGCCGCCCGGGCGGGTGCAGCGGGAACGACAGCGCCAGGCAGCCGGCCGCCCCGAGCAGGTGGGCGCTCCGCGCCGCCGACCTGGCTCCGGCGGACCGACCGCCGATCACGAGTGGGGTGCGTCCGCGCAGCGCGTCGGCGGCTGCGCGCAGGCCGGCGTCGAGGGTGGCCGGTGGGGTCGCGACCTTGCGGCCGGCTCGGCGCCAGGGCTGCTCGAAGCGGACCACGGTGATGCCGTTGCGCGGCAGGTGGTGCGCGAGCGCCTCCAGGTCGCGGGCCTCGATGCCTCCGCCGGCGCCGTGGCTGAGCAGCACCGTGGCCATCGTGGTCCGGGCGCGGTCGGTGACCAGGCGCCCCTCGCCGTGCGGGGTGTCGATGATGCGTTCGGTGCTCACTGGAAACTCACTGGGACCTCACTGTGCTCATTCTGCGGGGACCTCGAGGGCCTGCTCGAGCGGCAGCGCCTCGATCAGCTCCGGACCGTTGTTGCGGACGTTGGAGACCAGGGTGGAGACGGGGTAGGCCTCGAGCCCGCCCGGCGAGGCGGGCACCAGCAGGCCGGTCAGCGAGTCCTGCGGCGCGTCAGGGTCCAGCCAGGCCGACCACCGGTCCGGCTCGACCATCATCGGCATCCGGTCGTGGATGCGGCCCAGGGCGTCCTCGGCCTCGGTCGTGAGCACCGTGCAGGTCCAGCGGAACCGCTCGGGGTCGTCGTCGTCGCGGGTGGGGTCGCGCCAGATCTCGTAGAGACCCGCCATCGCGAGCGTGCCGTGGTTGCGGGGCCGGATGAAGAACGGCTGCTTGCGCGGCTTGCCCGACAACGTCAGCTCCGACGTGGGGTACCACTCGAAGTAGCCGTCGGCCGGCAGCAGGCAGCGGCGCTTGGCGAAGGCCCGTTTGTACGCCGGCTTCTCGGCCACTGTCTCCATCCGGGCGTTGATCATCCGGTTGCCGATCGAGGGGTCCTTGGCCCAGGACGGCACCAGCCCCCACCGCAGCACCCGCAGCTGGCGCACCGCCGGCTCGTCGCTCTCGCGGCTCGGAGGCCGCTGCACGACGGCGTAGACCTCCTTGGTGGGAGCGACGTTGTAGTCGGGCTCGAGCACCTTGTCGACCCGGCTCTCGACGACCTCGAACTCCTCGATCAGGTCCTCGGGTCGCCGGCTGGAGGCGTAGCGGCCGCACATGGCGTCAATCTAGCGCCAGCCGGGGACGTTCAGAGCCGCGCGAGCTCGTCGAGCAGGCCGCCGGCGGCGAGCTCGCCTCCCGGCAGGCCCTCGATCCAGACCCGCGCGGTCGTGCGCTCGAGCAGCGTGCGCAGCAGCGCCACCCGCCGGGCCAGCACGTCGTCGCGGTCGACCAGCACCACGATCCGGTAGATCCCGATCCCGGCGATGATCTCGGACCCGGCGAAGACGGTGCGGACGGTGTCGCCCAGCCGGGCGAGGTCCAGCCGGTGGGTGACCGGGTCGACGAAGTTGTCTGGCCCCGGTGCCTCGACGACGACGAGCGCGTGCGACCGCCGTACGTCGTGGCTGCGGTAGAGCTCGGCGAGGCGCCCGTGCAGGTGCGCCGTGGTCGACAGCCCGGTCATCGGGTCCGAGCAGGTCAAGCGGTGGAGGTAGCCGAGCGTCGCGTCGCTCCAGGCCACCGACAGCGCCACCAGCTCGGCGTAGTCCGGCTGGTGCCCCCGCACCAGCACCGACGTCAGGTGCAGCGCCTCGAGTGCGTCCTCGAGGGAGACCCCGTCACCGGCCAACCGCCGTCCCGCCTCGCGGCAGGCGGGGACAGAGTCTGTCCCCGAAGCCTGGGCCTCCCCTACCGCCAGGAGCCGCTGCGGCAGCGCCTGCGCCACCTTCTCCGGCAGCTCCGCCCAGGCTTCGGGGGCAGCCGTGGGGCGCATGATCTTCCAGACGCTGCGCCCCACGGTTCCCTCCCCAGTCCCTCCCCGGTCACTCTGTCCCAGCGCGACGAGGGCCGGAGCCCGTGTCGCACACCCCTGGAACGTCGGCCGGCCAGGGCCATGACGCGGTTCCGCGCAGAAAGCCGGAGAAATTCCGAGGGGCCGCGGGCCGTCATCTTTCGCGCGGTGGAGCGTTGGACCCATGTGAGCAGCACCACGACCAGCGACGCCCCCGGCGACGCCGAGCTGATCTCGGCCGTCCGCGGCGGGGACGTCGACGCGTACGGCGAGCTGTTCGCGCGCCACGTCGGTGCGGCCCGGCGGCTGGGCCGCCAGCTGGTCTCGGCCGGGGACGTCGACGACCTGGTCTCCGACGCGTTCGCGAAGGTGCTCGCCGTCCTCCAGCGTGGCGGCGGACCCGACCTGGCGTTCCGCGCCTACCTGCTCACGGCCATGCGCCGCCTGCACATCGACCGGATCCGGGCGAGCTCGCGGGTGCGCACGACCGACGACCTCACGCCGTACGACCCGGGCGTGCCGTTCCACGACACGGCCGTGGCCGGCTTCGAGAGCGCCGCCACGGCGAAGGCGTTCGCCAGCCTGCCCGAGCGCTGGCAGATGGTGCTGTGGCACACCGAGGTGGAGGGCGCCAAGCCCGCCGAGGTCGCCGAGCTGCTCGGGATGTCGGCCAACTCGGTCTCCGCCCTCGCCTACCGGGCCCGCGAGGGGCTGCGCCAGGCCTACCTCTCCATGCACGCCCAGGACACGGCCAGCGACGCCTGCGCCTGGACCCGGGACAACCTGGGTGCCTACGTGCGCAACGGCACCTCACGTCGCGACTCGGCCAAGGTCGAGGCCCACCTCGGCGAATGCCGTTGCTGCACGGCGATCTACCTCGAGCTCACCGAGGTCAACTCACGGCTGTCGCTGGTGCTGGGCCCGCTCGTGCTCGGGGGCGCCGCCGCCGGCTACCTGTCATCGGCCGCGGGCGGCCTCAGCCTCAAGGCCGGCGCCCTGGCCCTGCTCGGGCGCGTGCGCGACGCCGTGGTGTCGCACGCCCCCGAAACCGCGGTCGCCGGGGTCGCGGTCACCGCCGTCGCGGTGGGCTCCCTGGTCGGGCTGCCGGGCGGCGACGACTCGACGCCCACCGCCGCACCGGATGCCGCGGCCTCGAGCCGACCGGCGCAGCAGGACCCGTCGCGGCCGGCCACCCCCCGCCGTACGACGTCGCCCGCGGCCGGAGCGGTGGGCATGGAGACCGGCCCGATCACCGGACCGACCGCTGGGCCGACCGCTGGGCCGACAGCGGGCGCCACGAACGAGCCGACGGCGCCAGTGCCCACCGAGCCCACCGAGCCGCCGACCACCGACCCCACCCCCACGGTCGAGCCGACCGAGACCGGGGACCCCGAGCCGGAGGGCGGCGACGTGACCGTCGGCTCGCGCACCAGCAACCTCGGCGGGCTGGTCTGGGACATCGTCGTGACCGTCGACGGCGTCGATCCGGGCACCCGCGCGACCCTCGTGGTCAGCGCCGGCTCCCCGGCCGTCGCGCTGACGCTCGACCCGCGCTGCGGGCCGCTGCGCAGCGGGTGGTCGAGCTGTGCTGTGACCGGCCCGGCGACCTACCGGTTCACGGCCGTCGCACTGCCGAAGGTGTCCACGACGCTGACGTTCACGGTGGGCGACAGCGCGTCCACGGTCCGTCTCACCCCCTGAGGTGGGTGTGACGCCTCGCGCGTCGGGTAGGAATGACACATGACCGTCAGTCGACTGATCGCCCGTCCGATGCTCGCCTCCGTCTTCGTGCTGGGCAGCGTCAACGCCCTCCGCAACGCCCCGGCCCTCGCCGTCAAGGCGCAGCCGATCACCGACAAGCTGGTGCCGCAGCTCAAGAAGGCGATGCCCGGGCTGCCGATCCCCGAGGACCCCACCACCTTGGTCCGGCTCAACGCCGGGGTCCAGCTGGCCGCCGGAGCCGCCCTCGCCACCGGACGCGCACCGCGGCTCTCCGCCGCCGTCCTGGCCGCCTCGATGGTGCCCACGACCGTGGCCGGACACCGCTTCTGGGAGGTCGACGGAGAGCCGGCCAAGACGCAGCAGAAGCTGCACTTCTTCAAGAACGTCTCCGTCCTGGGCGGTCTGTTGATCGCCGCCGGCGACACCGACGGCAAGCCCGGCATGGCCTGGCGCGCCCGACGGGTCGCCAAGGACGCCCGCCGCGAGGCCAAGCACCTCACGCACTCCGCCCGGCGCGAGGCCAAGCTCGCCAAGGCGCAGCTGACCTAGGCCCACCCGAGTGGTGGACGCCCTAGAGTTCGGCCTGTGACTCCCGACGACCCGTGGCCCGCGCCGCGCATCACCGCGCCGGTCGACGCGGTCGTCTCCCTCCCGGGCAGCAAGTCGTTGACCAACCGCGCGCTGGTGCTCGCGGCGGTCGCCGACGGCCCCTCCGTCGTACGACGTGCCCTGCGCTCGCGCGACACGTCGCTGATGGCGGCGGCGCTGACCGCGCTCGGCTCCCACGTCGACACCACCGGCGACGACTGGGCGGTGACACCCGCGGCGTTCACCGGTGACGCCTCGGTCGACTGCGGGCTGGCGGGCACCGTGATGCGGTTCGTGCCGCCGATCGCCGGGCTGTCGACCGGCGCGGTGTCGTTCGACGGCGACCCCCACATGCGCAAACGGCCGGTCGGCGAGGTCCTCAACGCCCTGGTCTCGCTGGGCATCCGGATCGACGACGGCGGCCGCGGCTCGCTGCCGTTCACCCTGCACGGCACCGGCCGGGTGCGCGGGGGCACGGTCGTGGTCGACGCCTCGGCGTCATCGCAGTTCATCTCCGCCCTGCTGCTGGCCGGCGCCCGCTACGACCTCGGCGTCGATGTGCGCCACGACGGCAAGCCGGTGCCGTCGCTCCCCCACATCGACATGACCGTGGCGATGCTGCGCGAGCACGGCGTGGCCGTCGACGACAGCGATGCCAACCGGTGGTCGGTCGCCCCCGGTCCGGTGCGCGCGGTCGACCACGTCATCGAGCCCGACCTGTCCAACGCGGCACCGTTCCTCGGGCTGGCGGCGCTCTCGGGCGGCTCGATGACCGTGCGCGACTGGCCCCGCACCACCACCCAGGCCGGTGACGCACTGCGCGAGATCCTCGGGCTCATGGGCTGCGACGTGGCCTTCGTCGACGACGGCCTGCGGGTGAGCGGTCCCGAGCGGCTGCAGGGCATCGACTACGACCTGCACGACGTCGGCGAGCTCGCTCCGGCGGTGGCGGCCCTGTGCGCCCTCGCCGAGACGCCGTCGCACCTGCGCGGCATCGCGCACATCCGCGGCCACGAGACCGACCGGCTGGCCGCGCTCGCCAAGGAGCTCGGCGGTCTGGGCGCCGACGTCACGGAGCACCCCGACGGGCTCTCGATCCGCCCGGCACCGTTGACCGGCGGGCTGTTCCACACCTACGCCGACCACCGGATGGCCCACGCCGGCGTGCTCGTCGGCGCCGCCGTCGACGGGGTGCTGGTCGAGGACGTCGCCACCACCGGCAAGACGTTCCCCGACTTCGCCGACTTCTGGGCGGCGCTGTTGTGAGCCTGCTGTGACCAACCGCTACGACGAGCACGACCAGGAGCACTACGAGCGACCGCGCCGGCGGACCCGCCCCCGCACCAAGGAGCGCCCGACGTACGACGACGCGGTCGCCGGCGTGGTCGTCACCGTCGACCGTGGCCGCTACACGCTGCTCGTCGACGGCCGCAAGGTGATGGCGATGAAGGCCCGGCCCCTGGGCCGCAAGGGCGTCGTGGTCGGCGACCGCGTCCGCGTGGTCGGCGACGTGTCCGGCAGCGACGGCTCGCTCTCGCGCATCGTCGAGGTGACCGAGCGGGTCACCACCCTGCGGCGTACCGCCGACGACGACGACCCGGTCGAGCGGATCATCGTCGCCAACGCCGAGCAGCTGGTGATCGTGACCGCGCTCGCCGACCCCGAGCCGCAGCCGCGGCTGATCGACCGCGCGCTGGTCGCCGCGTTCGACGCGGGCATGCAGCCGCTGCTCTGCCTCACCAAGGCCGATCTCGCCGACCCCGAGACCCTGCTGTCGACCTACCGCTCCCTCGGGGTCCACTGGGTCGTGACCGAGCGCGGCGGAGACCTGTCCGCGGTGCGCGAGCGACTGTCCGGCAAGAC
>JBAZRQ010000068.1:0-7676 GCA_041662925.1 Nocardioides sp.
CGTGGCGCTGACCGGGCTGGCCGTGCTGAGCGTGGTTCCATTGCGGGGTCATGCGCTCACCTACCTGGCGGGAGGCCCGGCCATCGCTGTCCTGACCGCGGTCCTGCTGGTCTCCTGGCGCACCTGGACGACCGTGTCCGGCCCGGCCCTCACCGCGCTGGTGTGGCTCGGGACGGTGTCCTACGCGGCCTACCTGTGGAACTACCCGCTCACGCTCTGGCTGCGGCCCCACCTCGACCACGCCGGCCCGGTCGCCGCGGTGCTCACGATCGTGCTGGCCGCCGTCAGCTGGTACGCCGTGGAGCGGCCCTGGCAGGCGCGGCGGGTTCCGGCCGCGGTGGCGACGTGAACGATGCGAGCGCCGTGAGCGACGTACGGCGCTGGCTGCCGGATGCCGCCCTGGGACTCGCCGTCACGCTCCTCGGGCTGTTCGAGATCAACGACACGAGTGTCTACACCGACTTCGACGCGCTTGCCCTCTTCTTCGCCGCCCTGGGCACCGGCATCGCGGTGGGCCTGAGCCGGCACCTGCCCGGGCTGGCCCTCGCGCTGGTCTGGGTCACCTGCGCGGTCCAGGTCGCCAGTGGCCTGCCCATCCTGCTGGTCCAGCTGAGCATCGCCGTGGTCGCGTTCGGGACCGCCCGGTGGGGCAGCACCGCGACGCTGACCGCGAGCGCCCTGTCGATCCCCGCCGCAGCCGTCCTGGCGGCGCTGCTCGTCCTCAGGGAGAGCTACCTCTACGGCTCCGGCGGCGGCAACCTGAGCGAGCTGGTCCGCGCGGCCTACAACGTGAGCGACTCCTGGCAGGTCGGTGCGGTCGTGATCGGCGTGGCCGTGCTGGGCGCGCCCTGGCTGGCCGGGCTGGCGCTTCGTTTCATGGCGAGGGCGCGCGCGTCCGAGGTCTCCCAGGTCGCGGCCGAGCAGGAGGCCGCCCGTGCCGTGCACGAGTCCGAGCAGGCCCGCGAGATCGCCCGCCTGCGCGAGGAGCAGACCCGTCTGGCACGCGACGTGCACGACGTCGTCGGGCACTCGCTCGCGGTGATCCTGGCCCAGGCCGAGTCGGCGCAGTACCTCGACGACGTCGACACCCAGAAGCTCAAGGTGACGATGGAGAACATCGCCACCTCCGCCCGCTCCTCGCTGCAGGACGTGCGCCAGGTGCTCACCCCGGCGGCGGCGACCGAGGCGCCGCGCAGCGCCGCGCTCGAGGACCTGATCGCGGGCGTCCGCGCCAGCGGGCACGAGGTCGTCTCCAGCGAGGTCGGCACCCCCCAGCCGCTGCCGCCCGAGCTCGAGGTCGTCGCCTTCCGGGTGCTGCAGGAGATGCTCACCAACGCGATCAAGCACGGCCAGCGCGACGAACCCGTCTTCGTCGAGCGGCACTGGCCGGATGGCAGCTGGGTCGGCGAGCTCCGCATCGAGGTGCGCAACGTCGCGCGCACCGGGGTCGAGGACGCCCCGCCGGGACAAGGGCTCGACGGCATGCACCGCCGGCTCGAGGCGGTCGGCGGCCGGCTCGACGTACGACGCCGCGAGGCCGCGACGGGACCCACGTTCACGGTCACCGCGTGGGTCCCCGTGCGTACGGTGAGCCGGTGACGATCCGAGTCCTGCTGGTCGACGACCAGGACCTGTTCCGCGAAGGCGTCGCCGTGATCGTCGACGCCCAGGAGGGCATGGAGGTGGTCGGCTCCGCGGGCGACGGCCTCGAGGCGCTGCGGCTGGTCGACGAGCTCGAGCCCGACGTCGTGCTCATGGACATCCGGATGCCGGAGATGGACGGGGTCGAGGCCACCCGGCAGATCTTCCTGCCCGAACGGGTCGCCCGCCGGGCGCGGCCGGTGCGGGTGATCGTGCTGACCACCTTCAACCTCGACGACCGGGCCGCGACCGCGATCCGCCACGGCGCCAGCGGCTTCCTGCTCAAGGACACCACCCCGCTGCTGCTGCGCGACGCCATCCGCACCGTCCACGCCGGCAACGCCGTGCTCGCGCCCACCGACCTGTCGACGCTGCTCGAGGGACAGTTCCGCACCCAGCGCGCCACTCCGCCGGCGTACCTCGGCCTGACCGACAAGGAGCGCGAGGTCTTCGCCGCCGTCTCGCGCGGGCTGTCCAACACCGAGATCGCGGCCCTCGTCTTCGCCGGCGAGTCCACCGTCAAGACCCACGTCGGCGCGATCCTGCGCAAGCTCGGCCTGCGCGACCGCGTGCAGATCGTGGTGTTCGCCCACGAGCACGGCCTCACGGGCTGACCGGGCCTGCGGTGCACGGGTCGTGTGCCTCAGAGTGCGTCCAAGCGCACGCTCAGGCACACGACCCACCCAGCGAGAGAAGCGGCCTAGAAGCCCATCTTGCGAGTGCCACCGCCGCGGACGGCCGCGCCCTTGGCCTGGGCTGCCGACTTGAGCTCGGCCTGGAAGTCGACCATCTTCTGCTGCAGGTCGGGGTCACCGGTGGCGAGGATCCGTACGGCGAGGAGCGCGGCGTTGCGGGCGTTGCCGATGGCAACGGCGGCCACGGGCACACCGGCGGGCATCTGGACGATCGAGAGCAGGGAGTCCATGCCGTCGAGGTACTTCAGCGGCACCGGTACGCCGATCACGGGCAACGGGGTGACCGAGGCGAGCATCCCGGGCAGGTGGGCGGCACCACCGGCGCCGGCGATGATCACCGACAGCCCGC
The DNA here is from genome assembly GCA_041662925.1 of Nocardioides sp. Taxonomy (GTDB): domain Bacteria; phylum Actinomycetota; class Actinomycetes; order Propionibacteriales; family Nocardioidaceae; genus Nocardioides. Next base: position 2,686 of record JBAZRQ010000068.1, read on the forward strand.
GCCCGGCGGCCTCCTTGCCGTAGGCCAGCATCTCCTCCGGCATCCGGTGTGCGGAGACCACGTCGGCCTCGTAGGCCACGCCGAACTCACCGAGCGCGTCCGCGGCCTCCTGCATCACCGGCCAGTCGGAGTCCGACCCCATCACGATGCCGACGCGCGGCTGGTCCTGGTCACTCATGGTCACTCACTCACTCATTCGCTCTCGTGTCTTTGGAGAGCTCGCAGCTCGACCGCATTCTCACGGCCCCACCCCGGCTCACAGGCCGACGCGGTCTCACGCTTCGCTCTCATTGCCGAGGTCCCCCCGGAACCACGCAGCAGCATGCCGCGCGCGCTCCAGACAGTCCTCGAGGTCGTCGCCGTAGGCGTTGACGTGGCCCACCTTGCGGCCGGGGCGCAGCTCCTTGCCGTACAGGTGCACGCGCAGGTCGGGGTCCCGGGCGAGCGCGTGCGGGAAGCCGTCGTACAGACGCCCCACCTGGTCGTGGTGGCCGCCGAGGATGTTGACCATCACGGTCCAGCGCGCCCGCGGCGCGGGCGAGCCCAGCGGCAGGTCCATGACGGCGCGCAGGTGGTTCTCGAACTGCGAGGTGACCGCGCCGTCCTGGGTCCAGTGCCCGGTGTTGTGCGGGCGCATGGCGAGCTCGTTGACGAGCACCCGCCCGTCGTTGGTCTCGAACAGCTCGACGGCGAGGATGCCGACCACGCCGAGCTCGCCGGCCACCCGCAGCGCGATCTGCTGGGCCTCACCGGCCAGCGCCGGGGACAGGTCGGGGGCGGGCGCGACGACCTCGGCACAGATCCCGTCCACCTGGGTCGAGGCGACCACGGCGTACGCCGCCGCCTGGCCGCTCGGCGAGCGTGCGACGAGCGCCGACAGCTCGCGCCGGAAGTCGACCCGCTCCTCGGCCAGCAGGCTGACTCCGCTGGCAGCGGCCACCCGGAACGGCTCGGCGCAGTCGTCGGCCGAGTCGACGAACCACACGCCCTTGCCGTCGTAGCCACCACGGGTGGTCTTCAGCACGCACGGCAGGCCGAACGCCTCGACGTCGCTCAAGGAGGCGACGGCGCTGTACCGAGGCTGAGGCAAGCCCAACCCCGTCATGGCCTTTCGCATCACGGCCTTGTCCTGGGCGTGCACCAGGGCCTCCGGCCCGGGGCGTACGGCGAGCCCCGTGGCCTCGAGCGCGTGGAGGTGGTCGGTGGGCACGTGCTCGTGGTCGAAGGTGACCGCGGCGCAGCCCTCGGTGACCTTCAGCAGGGTGTCGAGGTCCGTGTAGTCGCCGACGACGTGGTCGGGGATCACCTGGGCCGCGGAGACGCCATCGGCCTCGGCCAGCAGGCGCAGCGGCAGCCCCAGCGCGATCGCGGGTTGGGCCATCATCCGGGCGAGCTGGCCGCCACCGATGACCGCGAGGGTCGGAGCGAGTGCCACGCGGTGAACCCTAGTGCCTGTTAGGCGAGTGCCTCACCGACGGGCGCCTGGGTCTCGAAACGCAGACCCTTGCCGCGGATGGTGGTGATCAGGCTGGGGTGCCGGGTGTCGTCGCCGAGCTTGCGGCGGACCCAGCCCAGGTGCACGTCGATGGTCTTGGAGGACGTCCAGAAGGTGGTGTGCCACACGTCGCGCATCAGCTCGTCGCGCGTGACGATCTCCCCGGCCCGCGCGATCAGCGCGTGGACCAGGTCGAACTCCTTGCGTGACAAGACGACCTCTTCGCCGCCCCGCCATGCGCGTCGACTCACCGGGTCGAGCCGCACATCCTGCACCTCGAACACTCCTACAAGGTAGGGAAGGTCCGCGCCCGGAGGAGGCAAAACCCGGACAATCCCGGACAAAGCACAGGCACCGGGCTAGTCCGGGCCGCCCGGGCCAGCTCAGGTGCGTCGTACGGCGACCGGTTCGACGAGGCCGAAGCCACGCACCGGTCGCGCGGGCAGCCGACGGGTCTCGAACTGGTCCACGGGGAGCAGGGCGGCGGTCGCCGCGTCGATGATGATCCGGTTGCGCCGGGCGACAGCGGTGAGCCGGGCGGCCAGGTTGACCGGCGGGCCGAACACGTCGCCCAGGCGCATCACCACCGACCCGCTGGCCAGCCCGAGCCGTACGTCGGGCATCCGGGAGTCGCGCCCGACCACGTTGATGATGCCCTCGGCGGTGTCGTAGGCGCTGATCGCGTCGGGGCTGACGAACAGCACGGAGTCGCCGAGGCTCTTGATGACGCGGCCGCGGTGGGTGGCGATGACGTCGGCGCACCGGGACTCGAAGAGCTCGACGAGGTCGCCGACCTTGTCCCGGGCGATCTCGTTGGACAGCGCCGTGAACCCGACGATGTCGGCGAAGCCGACGGTGACCTCGGTGGTGTGCAGGTCCTCCTCGTTGGCGCCCAGCGTCTCCATCCGGACCACGGCCGCGGCGAGGTGACGGCGCCAGACGTAGAGCAGCAGCGCCTCGAACGGGTCCATCAGGTCCTCGATCAGGCGCAGCGCCGACCCGACCCGGGTCCCGGTGGCCTCGTCGCCGGACTCCAGCTCCTCGACCCGGTGGACCAGGGCACCGACCTCCCAGTCGGCGAGCCGGGCCATGGTCTGCCCCACGGCGCGGGTCAGGTTGATCGCCATGTCGAAGTCGAACAGGCCGGCGTCGACCGTACCGACCAGGGTGGCGACCGCCTCGACGTCGGAGCGGGTGAACGCCCGCTCGGTGCCGTGCTCGGGGAAGCCGAGGGCGCGCCAGAGCCGGCGGGTCTGCTCGATGGTGACGCCCGCCTCTGCTGCGACCTCGGCAGCGTTGAGCGCGAGCTCCTCGCCGAGGATCGCCCGTGCGAGGGAGTCGTCGTCAGCCTGTGTCATACGTGCCTGGCCGTGCCCGGTTGTCGGGGACAAGCGTCAGTGACCCTCTTCGCGGTCGGAGGCACCGCCGCCGACCTCGTGGAGCAGCTCGTTGAGCCGGCGCTGGGTCGTCTCGACGCGGGGGATGTCGGGCAGCAGGACCTGGCCGTGGGTGCTGGCGTCACTGATCACCAGGGTGCCGCAGCCGAGCATCCGGTCGATCAGCCCCAGCTCGTAGGCGACGTCGCTGATCCGCGTGAGCGGGATGTCGTGGCCCCTGCGGGTGATGATCCCGTGCCGCGTGATCAGGCGGCGGTTGGTGATCGTGTAGGACGCCATCATCCAGTCCAGGGTCGGCCACACCGCCAGCCACAGGATGCCGATGGCCATCAGGGCCCACACGACGAGCTGGGCGGTCGAGTTGTCGACCAGCACCTGGAAGGCGACGCCGATCGCGAGGAGCACGATCAGCGCGAGCAGGGGCACGAGCAGTGCCTTGGGATGCGTGCGGGTGCTGACGACGATCTTCTCGCCGGGGTTCAACAGCTTCTGCGAGATGGCCACCTGCGGATCATGTCACTGATCGGCGGCTCTGACATGGATCACGTCACCCGCGGCGACGTACGTCGCTCCGTCCGGGCCGTCGACCACGAGCCGGCCGCCCGGGTCGATCCCCGTGGCGCGGCCGGTCAGCACCGAGCCGCCGGGCAGGTCGACCCGCACGTCCCGCCCGACCGTCACGCAGGCCGCGGTGTAGGACTCCGCCAGCCGCAGCCCGGTCGCGTCGCCGCCGGCCTGCCAGGCGTCGTAGGCCTCACGCAGGGCGCTGAGCACCGCCACCAGGATGTCGTTGCGGTCGGGCTCGACCCCGGACACGATCGCCAGCGAGGTCGCGGTCGGCACCGGTAGCTCGTCCTCGCGCATCCCGACGTTGAGCCCGACCCCGACCACCGCGGCGGGACCGTCGCTGGTCTCGATCCGCTCGACCAGGATCCCGGCCACCTTCTTGCCGCCGATCAGCACGTCGTTGGGCCACTTCACGCCGGCGTCGTACCCCTGGGCTCTGAGCGCCTTGTCGACGGCGTACCCGGTCAGCAGCGGCAGCCACGGCCACGACCGGGTGGGCACCTCCGGGCGCAGCACCATCGAGAAGGTCAGGGCCGACCCCGGTGGGGTCTCCCAGGTGCGGTCGAGACGCCCGCGGCCCTGGGCCTGGTGCTCGGCCACGACGACGAAGCCGTCGGCCGCCCCGGCCTGCGCCCGCTCGATCGCGAGCGCGTTGGTCGAGGGGACCTCACCGACCACCAGGATCTTCACGTCGGGCACCACGTCAGGGGCGAGTCCGGCGAGGCGGGTCTTGTCGAGGGGTGGGCGCACAGCAGGGTCCGAGGTCACGGGCACTACCCTGTCGCAGCAGACGCACTGAGGCTAGTAGCCGAGCCGTTACCAGGAGAGATACGCGTGAGCGCACAGCCCGGACCAGGCACTGAGGTGCCCCAGAACCTCGACATCCACACGACCGCCGGCAAGCTGGCCGACCTCGAGCGACGCCTCGACGAGGCCGTCCACGCCGGGTCGGCGCTGGCGGTGGAGAAGCAGCACGCGAAGGGCCGCTGGACGGCCCGCGAGCGGATCGAGCACCTCTTCGACGAGGGCTCCTTCGTCGAGCTCGACGAGCTGGCCCGGCACCGTTCGGTGGCGTTCGGGCTGGAGAAGAACCGTCCCTACGGCGACGGCGTGATCACCGGCTTCGGCACCATCGACGGCCGGCAGGTCTGCGTGTTCTCCCAGGACTTCACGGTCTTCGGCGGCTCGCTGGGCGAGGTCTACGGCGAGAAGATCACCAAGGTCATGGACCTGGCGATGAAGACCGGCTGCCCGATCATCGGGATCAACGAGGGCGCCGGCGCCCGGATCCAGGAGGGCGTGGTCTCGCTCGGCCTGTACGGCGAGATCTTCCGGCGCAACGTGCACGCCTCGGGCGTGATCCCGCAGATCAGCCTGATCATGGGCAACTGCGCCGGCGGGCACGTCTACTCCCCCGCCGTCACCGACTTCACGATCATGGTCGACCAGACCTCCGCGATGTTCATCACCGGACCCGACGTGATCAAGACCGTCACCGGCGAGGACGTCACGATGGAGGAGCTCGGCGGCGC
>JBAZRQ010000069.1:0-4328 GCA_041662925.1 Nocardioides sp.
GGAGCGCGACGTACGTCGTCTCGAGGTACTCCTCGATCCCCTCGAAGCCGCCCTCGCGTCCGAAGCCGCTCGACTTCATGCCGCCGAACGGCGCGGCGGGGTTGGAGACCAGGCCGGTGTTGACGCCGATCATGCCGAACTCCAGGGCCTCGGCCAGCCGGATCGTGCGCGCCAGGTCGCGGGTGTAGACGTAGGACGCCAGGCCGTACTCCGTCGCGTTGGCCCGCTCGATCGCCTCGTCGTCGGTCTCGAAGGTCGTGATCGGCGCGACCGGCCCAAAGATCTCCTCCACGTTGATCGCGGAGTCGACGGGTACGTCGACCAGCACGGTCGGCCGGTAGAAGAAGCCTGGGCCATCCTGGGCCGAGCCGCCGGTGACCACGCGCGCACCGTCGTGCACAGCGTCGGTGACCAGCTGGCTTCCCGTCTCGAGCGCCTTCTCGTCGATCAGCGGCCCGACGTCGACACCCTCGTCCTGGCCGCGCCCGAGGGTCAGCGCACCCATCCGCGCGCCCAGGCGTTCGGCGAAGTCGGCGGCCACGCTGCTGTGCACGAGGAACCGGTTGGCCGACGTGCAGGCCTCGCCCATGTTGCGCATCTTGGCGACCATGGCGCCGTCGACGGCCGCGTCGAGGTCGGCGTCCTCGAAGACCACGAACGGCGCGTTGCCACCGAGCTCCATGCTCAGCCGCTGCAGCCCGTCGGCGGACTGCGCGACCAGCTTGCGGCCCACCCCGGTCGAGCCGGTGAAGCTCACCTTGCGCAGCCGGTCGTCGGCCTGCAGCGTGCTGCTGAGCTCAGCGGTCGACGACGTGGTCACGACGTTGAGCACGCCCGGCGGCAGCCCGACCTCCTCGAGGAACGACGCGAGCGCGAGCATGGTCAGCGGCGTCTGCGAGGCCGGCTTGACCACCATCGTGCAGCCGGCGGCGATCGCCGGCCCGATCTTGCGGGTGCCCATGGCGAGGGGGAAGTTCCACGGGGTGATGAACAGGCAGGGCCCGACCGGCTTCTTGATCGTCAGCAGCCGGCTGCCACCGGCCGGCGCCTGCATCCAGCGGCCGTGGATGCGCACCGCCTCCTCGGCGTACCAGCGGAAGAACTCGGCGCCGTAGGCCACCTCGCCCTTGGCCTCGGCCACCGGCTTGCCCATCTCCAGGCTCATCAGGTGGGCCAGGTCGTCGGCGCGCTCGGTGAGCAGCTCGAAGGCGCGGCGCAGGATCTCGCTCCGCTCGCGCGGGGGCGTGCGCGCCCAGTCGGCCTGGGCGGCGACCGCGGCGTCGAGCGCCTCGACCGCCTCGTCCGGCGAGGCATCGGCGACGTCGGTCAGGACCGACCCGTCCGCGGGGTCGAACACCTCGATCCGGGCGCCGCTGTCGGCCTCGCGCCAGGTGCCGCCGATGAAGAGGTTGCGCTTGTTCGTTCCCAGCAGGTCCAGTCCACTCATGACAATTACTCTGTCATCTTCACGACTCCGGCGAAATCCATGACGCCCGCTTTGGCCCGGGTTTAGCATTGGTCTCGTCGACTTCGGAGGGAGCACCGAGAAGTAGACACTGAACCCCTTGCCGACCCCATGCGGCGAGGGGTTCTTCACTTTCCTCAGCACCCACGCTGAACGCACGGGGCCCGGCCGGTCCGGCCGGGCCCCGCGCGAGTGGGAAGTGGTGACGCCCTACGGGACGTCGTACTTCACGGTGTAGGAGCCCGACCCGGAGTACGCGTAGATCTCCAGCCGGTAGGTGCCGGCCGCCGCCGAGTAGGCGATCGACTCCGTCGACGACGCGCTCTCGCTCGCCGCGACGTCCGACCAGGTCCCGCTGCTGCTCCGCTTCTGCAGGTAGAGGTCGAAGTCGGTGCCCGACGGGCCGGTCAGGCAGGCGTTGATGGTGCCGGCCGCGGCGGCGAAGCCCGACGTGGACGGCTTGTACGCCGACGTGCCCGACGTGACCGAGCCGGTGGCGGTGACCTCGGAACAGGTACCGCCACCGGGAGGCGTCGTGCCACCACACGTGGGCTCACCCGACTGGGCCGGGACCGACACGGCGTCCCACGCGGCCTTGACCTTGTTGAACGTCGTGCAGTCGGTGGCGCCGTAGAGGTTCTTCGTGGCGGTCAGGGTCGCGACCCGGGCCTTGCCGTGGGTCCACGACGACGTCTTGAGCAGCAGGCCGTTGTAGAAGATCTTGCCGGCGGTCTGCAGGCCGACTCCCGTCACCGTCGAGCCGTTGCACGTCGGCGAGGCGGGAGACGCGTTGGAGCCCTGCGACAGCAGGTAGAACCAGTGGTTGAACGGGCCTGCGGCCGCGTGCACCTCGGTGTTGGGGATGCTCGACGAGTAGCAGTTGGGGTCGCCCAGCGCACTGGGGTTGTACATGTTGCGGATCGGCCCCTGGCCGACCAGGTCGGCCTCCTCGCCGACCAGGAAGTCGCCCGGATCGTTGGCGTTGGCGGCGTAGAACTCCGTGAGGGCACCGAAGATGTCGCCGGCCGCCTCGTTCAGGCCGCCGGTCTCGTTGCCGCCGGTCGAGCCGCCCGGCGTGGTCTGGAAGACGCCGTGACCGTTCTCGTGGGCGACGATGTCGATCGCGGTCAGCTGGCGCGCGTTGTCCTGGCTGTGGCCGAAGTTGATGATCGAGCCGTCGTAGTAGGCGTTGACGTCGGCCAACCCGACCCGGGCAGGGTAGTTGGTGCCGTCACCCTTGATGCCGTTGCGGCCGAGCCAGGACGACAGCATGTCGGTCTCCTTGCCGGCGGCGTAGAGGACGTCGACGCACGCGGTCTCCAGGTTGGTGCCCGACCCGTTGCCCCACACGTTGTCGGTCCCGGTGTAGGCCGCGCCGTTCTGGCCGCCGCACTTGAGGCCGGAGTGGCCGGTGTCGGTCATCGAGTACGACGTGCCGGAGCCGGAGGTGCCGATGGTGACGCTGCCGTTGTAGTAGCCGGTGCCGGTGCCGTGGACCACCTGGTCCCAGGCGAGCAGCAGCTTGCCGGTGCGGGCGTCGGTCCAGACGGTCTGGTTCGACGGGGTGCCGGCCTTGGTGCCGGTCACCTTCGTCACCCACGCCAGCCGGGGGGTGCCCTCGGCGTAGACGGTCAGCTCGGGCTTGGACACCCGGGCGACCTGGGAGACCTGGGCACGCGCCTTCCGGCGGGCGCTGGCGGGCGGGACCGTGGGCTTGGTCGAGCGCAGCATGATCGCGCGCTCCTGGCCCGAGGTCGAGCCGGTGACCTTGCCGGACTTGTCGACCGCCAGCACGAAGTCGCCGCCGTAGACCGGCAGGCCGCGGTAGCTGCGGACGTAGGACACGTAGAACGTGCCCTTGGAGCCGGGGGTCGCCGCCGCGCGCTGGAAGGAGTCGCCGGCGCTGCGGCGGAACACCGAGCCGTGCTCGGCGAGGTAGTCGGTGGCAGCGTCGATCGCCCGGTGGCGGGCCTGGCCCTCCGTCTCCGCGCTGGGCGCGGAGGCCTTGCCGGAAGGCAGGGTCGGGGCGGTGTACGACGGGGCCTGCATGCTCAGCGCGAGGGCGCCGGACATCATGCTCGCCAGTGCCGCTCCGAGCAGCGTCCTGGATTTCATGGTTCTCCCTGGGGGGTGGTGGGTGTGGGACCGCAGGGACGAGCCGTGGTGACGCCTCGCCCCGGACTGAACCTAGGAACGCCACTCCTCGCCGGTAAGGGGGGAAACCCTTGACTCACCCACGATGCTTGGAGGGTGAGCGACGTGAGCTTCGACGAGCTGATGGAACTGGTCGTGCACGGCTTCGAGATCGGTGGCGTCGCGATCCTCGCCCTGGGGTCGGTGGCCGCGTTCCTCAAGGCCGCGCTGTCCTACCGGCAGATCGGCTGGGTGCGGGCCTACGAGGATGCGCGCCGCAACGTCGGGCGCGCCATCCTGCTCGGGCTGGAGTTCCTCATCATCGCCGACATCGTCATGACGATCACCGTGGATCCCACCCTCGAGAGCGCGGCCGCGCTCGGCCTCATCGTGCTGGTCCGGACCTTCCTCAGCTTCTCCCTGGAGGTCGAGCTGGAGGGCTCCCTGCCGTGGCGCCGAGGGTCGGCAGGCGACAAGAGCACCGCGTGACCCATGCGCCGCGGGCCGGTGTCACTCCGGCGGCTGCGGGACGAGCAGGGTGGCGAGCTGGGTGCGCGAGCGCACGTCGAGCTTGCGGTAGATCCGGGTGAGGGTGGCCTCGACGGTCTTGACGCTGACGAAGGTGCGCTCGGCGATCTCGCGGTTGCTCGCCCCTTGGGCCACCTCCCGCGCCACCCTGGCCTCACCGTCGGTGAGCCGGTCCAGCAACGGGTCGTCCGCGACCGGGGCG
>JBAZRQ010000069.1:4346-7673 GCA_041662925.1 Nocardioides sp.
CAGCTCCACGAACAGGTCGTGGGCGGCCTGCAGGGCGGCCCTCGCCGCGGACACCCGGCGGCGCCGGCGCTCGAGGTGGCCGCGGACGATCAGGCTGCGCCCCAGGTCGACGCGCATCCCGACGTCGGCGCACACCTTGGCGGACCGGTCGAGCACCAGCTCGGCGCCTGCGAGGTCACCGCGCGTGATCAGCAGCTCGGCCTCGGCCCGGTCGAGCTGCGCGGCTACCCCGTCGGTCCCGCCCCGGCCGTCGAGCACCCGCCGGGCCTCGCCCAGCTGCTCCTCGGCCTCGTCGAGCCGGCCCAACAGCACGAGAGCGCTGACCAGGTCGGCCTGCCAGCGGTTGACGGTCGGGTCGGCGATGCCCTGCTCGCGCTCGATGTCGCGGATCCGGGTGAGCGCGCAGCGCGCCCCGCTCGCGTCGCCCGTGCGCAGCAGCGCCTGGCCGAGCAGCACCAGGTGGCGTTGCAGGTAGCGGGTGTCCCCCCGCTCCGCCGCCGCCTCGGCCCCGCGTCCGGCGAGGGTCCGGGCCCGGGCGAGGTCGCCGCCGGCGAGCTCGGCCTGCGCGGTGATGAACCAGCCGGTGTGGGCGGTCAGGCCGAACTCCTCGCCGACGCGCATGGCACGGGCGGCGAAGTCGTTGGCCTCGCGGCACCGGCCGGCCCGGGCGCCGACCTCCACGAGGCAGCGGAGCACGTGGACGTGGTCCATCCCGGCGCCGCGCTCGACGTGCGCCAGCAGCGCGAGGAAGCCGGCCCACGCCTCGTCGAGCTGGTCGTTGTAGAACGCGAAGCGTGCGGCCATGTAGTCGGGCGAGGTGTGCAGGAAGCCGGTCGGAACGGGGGCGTCGAGCTCGACCGCGCGCGCGAGGTGGTGGGCATGGTCGAGCCCCAGCCAGCGCCGCGCCACCGCCAGCGCGGTGAGCCCGACCGCGAGGTCGTCGCCGGCGCCGACCTCCTCGAGCAGCGTCACCGCTCGCTCCGCCGCGCGGGCCGCCGCCGAGGGACGCGACTCCATCAGCGCCATCCGCGCACGCTGGAGCAGCACCATCGCCACCAGCCGGTCGTCGTCTCCGGCGTCAGCGAGGGCGGCCGTCAGGACCTCGTCCAGGACGGCCGGACCGGCACCGGCCAGCTCGGGTACGGCGAGCCGCACCCGCACCGCCTGCGCCGGCGTGGGTCGCGTCTCGAGGAAGTCGGTCAGGCCCCGGTTGAGCAGCTCGACGTGGTTGCCGGGCGCAGCGGTCTCGACGGCCGTGGCCAGCCACTCGACCCGCTCCCCCGCGAGCTCGCACGGCGCCCGGTCGGCGGCGAGCAGGTAGAGCTCGGCGGCGAGCTCGCGCGCGCCGCCCTCGGCCGCGTCGCGCGCGGCGAGACCCAGCTCGTGGGCGAGGTCGGCATCGGGACCCGGCTCGGCCAGCGCCCGGTGCCGGAGGCGCTGCGCCGCGGTGGGCGCGACCGCGGCCAGCCGGCGGTGCAGGTCGGCGCGCTCGTGCGACGCGATCGCGTCGGTGATGATCGCGCGCAGCATGGTCGGGGTGAAGCGGGCGGCGCCGTCGGCGCGGGCCACCAACCCCGCCCGTCCCGCCCGGCGCAGGTCCTCGTCGGCGCCGGGGCGACCGGCGCGCTCGAGCTCGCGCACGGTGGGGCGGTGCAGCAGGGCGGCGTACCTCAGGGTCTCGCGTACGTCGGCGGGCTGGCCGAGGTAGCGGTCGCGCAGGACGCGCTCGAGGCTGGTCGGCAGCGGGGTGGGCCGGCCGAGCAGCGACGGGGTCGCCCGGACCGCGCCGGCGAGGGACAGCGCCAGCGACGGGATGCCACCGGACTCGACGTAGATCTTGTGGGCCACGTCGGCCGGCACACCGTGGGCGCAGAGCAGGTCGACCATGTCGTCGGCCGGCAGCGGCGCGACCTCGATCGGGTGCAGGCCGCTGACGTCGACGTCGTCGCCCTCGCCCGGGCCGACGGTCGCCACCACCGAGACCCGGCCGCGCAGCCGGCGCCGGGCGTAGCCGACGATCCGCGACGACTCGTTGTCCAGCCACTGCACGTCGTCGAGCAGGAGCAGCACGCGCTGCTCGGTGGCCCACGCGTCGAGCACGGCGTGGAAGGCGGCGGCGAGGTCGGAGCGCAGCTCGTCTGTCGCGGTGAGCCCCACCAGGCCGGCCTCGATGCTGGAGCGGACCCGGTCGGGGAGGTCGGCGACCAGGAACCCGGGCACCTGGGCCATCAGGTCGCGCAGCGCGGCGAACGGTAGGGCCCGCTCGTCGACGGCACCGCCCGCCCGCAGCGACACCGCACCCCGGGCGACGTAGCCGGCTTCGAGGTCGTCGAGCAGCGCGCTCTTGCCGACGCCGACGGGTCCGTGGAGCGCAACCGAGTCGCCCCGCTCGAGGAGGCCCCGAACCTCCGCGAGCAGGGTGAGACGACCTACCACCCGAGACACTGTGCTCAGGCTACGGCCCGGTATCCGGCGCGAACAGCCCTACGGACCGCCAGGACGGAAGATTCCGCGGCTTATCGGGACGCGCGCAGGAAGGCCTCCAGGATCGGGCCGGCCGTGCGGGAGCCGGACGCACCGAGCTCCACGAACACGGCGACGGCGAGGTCGCCCTGCGCCGCGATCATCCACGCGTGGGTCTCGATCCGGCCGTCGCGGGCGAACTCCGCGGTGCCGGTCTTGGCGATCACGTCGGGCCCAGGCAGGTCCAGCAGCCCGCTGCCGCTGCCGTTGGTGACGACGCCGCGCAGCATGCCCTTGAGCGCCGTCGCCTCCCCCGGGGTCAGGGGGTCGACGTCGGGTGGGCTGACCTCGACCGAGGAGACCAGCCGGGGGACCACGATCGAGCCCTTCTGGACCGACGCGATGACCGTGGCCATCACCATCGGCGAGGCCAGCACCCGGCCCTGGCCGATCAGGTTGGCGGCCTTCTCGGTCTGGGAGGCGGCCGGCTCGACCTGGCCGAGGTAGGCGGGGAAACCGAGGTCGTGGTCGATGCCCATCCCGAGCGCGGCGGCGGCGTCGAACAGGTCGAGCTCGCCGAGCTTCGGCGCCTGGGAGATGAAGGCGGTGTTGCACGAGTTGGCCAGCGCCGTGCGCAGCGGGATCCGCCCGATGCCGGAGGCGGGGTAGTCGGAGTAGTTCTTGAAGCTCTTGCCGTCGACCACGATCGTCGAGGTGCACGGCACGGTGCTGTCGGGGGTGAGGCCGGCGCGCAGCAGGGCAAGGGCGCTGGCGCTCTTGAACGTCGACCCGGGGGCGAACTGCCCGAAGGTCGCGATGTTGTAGCCCTCGGTGCCCGGACCGTTGGCGGCGGCGACGATGGCG
>JBAZRQ010000070.1:0-7551 GCA_041662925.1 Nocardioides sp.
TGCGGCGTACTTCCGCCACGTGGAGCTGCAGGTCGGCCCCGGCGTCTTCGTGCCGCGGCCCGAGACCGAGCTGTTGGCCGGCTGGGCGATAGAGCAGGCCACACCCCTGGCGGAGCCGGTGGTGCTCGACCTGTGCACCGGGTCGGGGGCGATCGCGAAGGCGATCGCCGACGAGGTGCCGCACGCCCGGGTGTTCGCCGTGGAGCTCGACCCCGGCGCGCACGCGTGGGCGGAGCGCAACCTCTCCGGCACGGACGTGGAGCTCCGGCTCGGCGACCTGGCCACCGCGTTCGACGACCTGGCCGGCACCGTCGACGTGATCGCGTGCAACCCGCCCTACATCCCGCTCGAGGCCTGGGAGTCGGTCGCCGTCGAGGCCCGCGACCACGACCCGCACCTCGCGCTCTTCTCCGGTGCCGACGGGCTGGACGCGATCCGGGTGCTCGAGTCCCGGGCTGCGCGGCTGCTGCGCGGCGGCGGGGTGGTCGGTGCGGAGCACGCCGACGCCCAGGGCGAGGCAGCCCCCGCGGTGTTCGCCGCGACGGGGCGCTGGACCGACGTACGCGACCATCGCGATCTGGCCGGGCGTTCGCGCTTCCTGACGGCGCGGCTGGCACGATGAGGCCGTGAGCGAGCGCTACCCGACCGAGACCCCGGAGCAGCTGGAGACGGCGATCGAGGCCGCGAGCCTGGCCATCCAGCGTGGCGAGCTCGTGGTCGTGCCCACCGACACCGTCTACGGCGTCGCGGCCGACGCCTTCGACCCCGCCGCGGTCCGGGCCCTGCTCGACGCCAAGGGCCGAGGCCGGGAGATGCCGCCACCGGTGCTGGTCAGCTCGGCCACGACCATCGACGCGCTGGCGGTGCGGGTGCCCGGCTACGCCCGAGCCCTGATCGAGGCGTTCTGGCCCGGTCCGCTCACGTTGGTGTGCCACCAGCAACAGTCGCTGCAGTGGGACCTCGGCGACACCCGGGGCACGGTCGCGGTGCGGATGCCCGACCACGACGTCGCCCGCGAGGTGCTGGAGCGCACCGGCCCCCTGGCTGTGAGCTCGGCCAACCGCACCGGCATGCCGGCCGCCACCGACGCCGACCAGGCCGAGGAGATGCTCGGTGACGACGTCGCCGTGATCATCGACGCGGGCCCAGTCGGTCAGGGGGAGTCGCCTGGGGGTGAGGCCTCGACGATCGTCGACGTGACCGGCACCCAGGGCCGGATCCTGCGCCGGGGGGCCCTCTCGCTCGAGCAGCTCAACGAGGTGCTCGAGCCGCTCGGGGCGACGCTCACGGACGAGGGCTGAGCCTGTGCGCGAGTACCTCCTGGTCTTCCTGGTCGCCGTGGCGGTGACCTACCTGCTGACCGTGGTGGCGCGTGAGATCGCTCTGCGCACGGGCGCGGTCGCGAAGGTCCGGGACCGTGACGTGCACGCCGAGCCGATCCCCTACCTCGGCGGGATCGCGATGCTCGGCGGCCTCGCAGCGGCGTACGTCGTGGCCCGCGAGCTGCCGTTCCTCTCCGCCGACCAGCCGTTCGTGTTCGAGGACGCCCGCAGCGTGCTGATCGCCGGCGCCATGGTCTGCGGCATCGGCGTCCTCGACGACATCTTCGACCTCGACGCCCTCACCAAGTTCGGTGGCCAGGTGCTGGCGGTGGGGCTGCTGATCTACTCCGGCCTGCAGTTCAGCTTCTTCCCGCGCCCCGACGGCTACCAGTTCTCGCTCGACCCCGCCCAGGGGGCGCTGCTGACCCTGGTGGTGGTCGTGGCCACGGTCAACGCGGTCAACTTCGTCGACGGCCTCGACGGTCTCGCGGCCGGCGTGGTCGGGGTCGGCGCGGCGGCGTTCTTCCTGTTCAGCTACCAGCTGGCCAACCTCAACGGCGCCCCGCTGGCGACCACCGCAGCCCTGCTCTCGGCCTCGCTCGCCGGCGCCTGTGCGGGCTTCCTGGCCCACAACTTCCACCCCGCGCGGCTGTTCATGGGCGACAGCGGGTCGATGCTGATCGGCCTGGTCCTGTCCACGACCGCGCTGACGATCACCACCCAGTTCCGTGGCAACGAGCTCACCCAGGGCGCCGACGGCTCGCAGGCCAGCCTGCTGCCGTTCCTGCTGCCGCTCGCGCTCCCCGTGCTGATCCTGATCGTCCCGTTGGCCGACCTCGTCCTCGCCGTCGTACGTCGGACGCGTGCGGGCCGCTCACCGTTCGCCCCCGACAAGCAGCATCTCCACCACCGACTGCTCGAGATCGGTCACTCGCACCGTCGCGCGGTCGCGATCATGTGGCTGTGGGCGGCCCTGATCGCCTTCGGGACCGTGCTCGCCAGCCTCTACACCGGACCGCGGATGTGGGGTGGGCTCGCGGCCATGGCCACCGTGACCCTGAGCCTGACCTTCATCCTCCCCGTGGTCCACCGGCCGCACCTGCTCCTCGACCCAGCGCCTCCGGAGGGGGAGCCGGCAGCCGATTCGGGCACCCCGGATACTTTGTGATAGTTTTCACGAGCATCCGATCGACCCCCACAGAACGGCCGCCGACATGACGACCGACACTCCCCGCACCGGGCAGGCTGACCGCGACAGCGGCGCCAGCGTGCTCGTCGGAGCGGGTGCCGCGGCCCTGGGTCTCGGACTCGTGGCCACCCTCGTCGGTGCCTTCGTGAGCGGCTCCGAGGCCGCCCTCGGTGCCCTGGTCGGCACCCTGCTGGTGGTCGGAGTGCTGGGCTTCGGCTCGTTCGTGGTCAACGTGGTCGCCGGGCTGATGCCCGCCGCGGCGCTGATGGTCGCGATGCTCACCTACACCCTCCAGGTCGTCTTGATGGGCCTCGTCTTCGCGGTCCTGTCCGGCTCCGGCCTGCTCGACTCCACCGTCGACCGGGGCTGGCTCGCCGGCGCCGTGATCGGCGGCACCGCGATCTGGCTCGTGAGCCAGGTCCTGCTCACCACGCGGCGCCGGATCCCGGTCTACGAGCTGCCGGAGCAGGTCACGGTCCACCCCGCGCAGGGGGGTGAACGATGAACGTCCACGACTGCTATCGTCCTGTCCGCGATGGCTCAGGAGATTCCCCCTGGGGAGCACGACGACGGACCTCGCGGAGATCCCTGGATGGCCTTCGGCTATCTGGTCTCCGGCGTACTGCTCTACGGGTTGATCGGATGGCTCTTCGACCGGTGGCTGGGCACGTCGTTCCTGGTAGCGGTGGGGATCTTGCTGGGCGCTGTCCTGGGTACCTACCAGACCTGGATGCGCTTCAAGCCGAGCGAGACGGACGAGCAGAGCTGAACTCAGCACGAGTGCACAAGACGGCAGCAACGACACAGGAGACACGTTGAGCGGCATCGGCAGCGCACTTCTCCCCCAGGGGAGCATCCGAGCCGAGGGCTTCACGCCCCCGGGACCGGCAGACTTCGACCTGCCCCCCATCGGTGGCGACTTCGGGACGTTCTCGGCCTTCGGCCAGGAGTTCGTCATCGGCGTCACGAAGCCGATGCTCCAGCTGGTGCTCTCGGCCGTCTTGATCTTCGGGTTCTTCTACCTCGCGTCGCGCAAGCGGGCGATGGTGCCGGGCAAGCTGCAGTTCGTCGGCGAGGAGACCTACGGCTTCGTCCGCAACTCGCTGGGCCGCGACATCATCGGCAGCCACGACTTCATGCGGTTCGTGCCCTACCTGTTCACGCTCTTCGCGTTCATCTTGCTCAACAACCTGTTCGCGTCGATCCCGTTCATCCAGTTCCCGACGTTCTCGCGCTCCGGCATGGTCTACGGCCTCGCCGCACTGAGCTGGGTCATCTACAACTACGCCGGTATGAAGAAGCACGGCTTCCTGGGCTACCTCAAGCTGCAGTGCGTGCCGGCGGGCATCACGGGGCCGATCCTGGCGCTGCTCATCCCGTTGGAGTTCATGTCCAACATCCTGGTGCGCCCCGTCACGCTGGCCCTGCGACTCTTCGCCAACATGTTCGCGGGTCACCTGCTGCTGATCCTGTTCGCGCTCGGTGGCGAGTACCTCATCGTCGAGATGAGCCTCGCCTACGCCCCGGTCGGCATCCTCGCGTGGGTGCTGTTCCTGGCCGTTGCCTTCCTGGAGATCCTGATCCAGTTCCTCCAGGCGTATGTGTTCGTCCTGCTCAACGCCATGTACATCTCAGGTGCTCTTGCTGACGAGCACTGAGAAGACGTAAGAAACAACCGAAAGGAAGATTGCCGTGGAAGGCACTCTGAACGGCTCGCTCAACATGATCGGCTACGGCCTGGCGGCCATCGGCCCCGGTATCGGTATCGGTCTGATCTTCGCGGCCTACATCAACGGCGTAGCCCGCCAGCCCGAGGCCCAGTCGCGGCTCCAGTCGATCGCGATCCTCGGCTTCGCGCTCGCCGAGGCCCTGGCCATCATCGGTATCGCCCTGGCGTTCGTCCTCAGCTGACCTCGTCGAACCTGACGTAGGTCACCCGATCGAACACAAAGGACTGCCATGCAGACACTCACCCTCCCGCTTGTCGTGAGGACCTCTGAGGAAGGCGAGCTCAACCCGCTCGTTCCACACCTCGTGGAGTTGGCGCTCGCGCTCGTCGTCTTCGGGATCCTCTTCCTCCTCGTGAAGAAGTTCGTCGTCCCCGCGTTCGAGGCGACGTACGCCGAACGCACGACGGCGATCGAGGGCGGCCTCGCGGCCGCGGAGACCAAGCAGGCCGAGGCCGACGCCAAGCTCGCCGAGCTCGAGAAGCAGCTCGCCGACGCCCGGCACGAGGCGGCACGCATCCGTGAGGAGGCGCGCGAGCAGGGCGCCCAGATCATCGCGGAGATGCGGGAGCAGGCGCAGACCGAGTCGGCGCGCATCACCGAGCACGGCAAGGCCCAGATCGAGGCCGAGCGCCAGCAGGCGGTCACCTCGCTCCGCGCCGAGGTGGGCGCGCTCGCGACCACCCTCGCCGGCCGCATCGTCGGGGAGAGCCTGGATGACGACGAGCGCTCCGCGCGCGTGGTCGACCGGTTCCTCGCCGACCTCGAGGCCATCGAGTCTGTCGATTCCAGCGGAGCCGGCACGTCCGGCAGCGGAGTGAGCTGATGTCCGTGCGTGGCGCCTCCGGAGAGGCCGCAGCCGGTCTCCGCGACCTGCTCGGTCAGGTCACGAGCCCGGGCACCAACCTGGGCCAGGACCTGTTCGGCGTCGCCGCCGTGCTCCGATCGGAGCCGGCGCTGCGTCGACTGGCCACGGACGTCTCGACCGACTCCGCAGCCAAGGCGGGCCTCGTCCGGTCCATCTTCGACGGCAAGGTCGACCAGATCGTGCTCGACCTGGTCGCCGACGCGGTCGCCCGACGGTGGACCGCCACGCGCGACCTCGCTGACACCCTCGAGCAGCTCGGCGTGATCGCCGTGGTGCGCTCGGTCGGTGACCAGGCGACCGACGCGAGCCGGCTCTCCGACGAGCTGTTCGTGATCGGCCGGACCATCAACGACAACCCCGAGCTCCGCACGGCCCTGGGCGACCCCGCCCGGTCCGTCGAGGACAAGCGGGCGCTGCTGCGCTCGCTGCTCGAGGGCCGGGTGCTCCCGGCGTCGCTGGTCCTCGCCGAGCAGGCGCTCTCGGGTGCCTACCGCACGGTGGGCCTCGCGATCGTCGACTACCAGAAGATCGCGGCCTCGGTGCACGAGGAGAGCGTGGCCAAGGTCCGTGTGGCCCAGGAGCTCTCCGACGCCGACCGCTCCCGTCTCCAGCGGGCGCTCACCAAGCAGTACGGCCGTGAGGTCCACCTCAACGTCACCGTCGACCCGTCCCTCCTCGGAGGCATGCGGGTCGAGATCGGTGACGACGTCATCGACGGCACCGTGGCGGCCCGCATCGACGAAGCACGACGGAAGCTGGCCGGCTGACGCCGGCATCCCAGACCAAGCAGATCACCAGAGCAAGAGAGTAGGCAGACATGACGGAGCTTTCGATCCGTCCGGACGAGATCCGCGACGCGCTCCAGAAGTTCGTTTCCGACTACAAGCCGG
This sequence comes from Nocardioides sp., assembly GCA_041662925.1. Classification (GTDB taxonomy): domain Bacteria; phylum Actinomycetota; class Actinomycetes; order Propionibacteriales; family Nocardioidaceae; genus Nocardioides. Next base: position 5,997 of record JBAZRQ010000070.1, read on the forward strand.
AGGCCGCCGGCAAGGAAGAGGTCGGCACTGTCGCCGAGGCCGGTGACGGCATCGCGCGGATCAGTGGTCTGCCCTCTGCGATGGCCAACGAGCTGCTCGAGTTCGAGGACGGCACCCTGGGCCTGGCCCTCAACCTCGACACCCGCGAGATCGGCGCCGTCGTCCTCGGTGACTTCGACAAGATCGAAGAGGGCCAGACCGTGCGACGCACGGGCGAGGTCCTGTCGGTCCCCGTGGGCGAGGGCTACCTCGGCCGCGTGGTCGACCCGCTCGGCAACCCGATCGACGGCCTCGGCGACATCGAGACCGACGGCCGCCGTGCCCTCGAGCTCCAGGCGCCGTCGGTGATGCACCGCAAGTCGGTGCACGAGCCGCTCGCCACGGGCATCAAGGCGATCGACGCCCTGACTCCGATCGGTCGCGGCCAGCGCCAGCTGATCATCGGTGACCGCGCCACGGGCAAGACCACGGTGGCGATCGACACGATCATCAACCAGAAGCAGTACTGGGAGACCGGCGACCCGAGCAAGCAGGTCCGCTGCATCTACGTCGCCATCGGCCAGAAGGGCTCGACCATCGCCTCCGTGCGTGGCGCCCTCGAGGAGGCCGGCGCGCTGGAGTACACCACCATCGTCGCCGCCCCCGCGTCCGACAGCGCCGGGTTCAAGTACCTCGCCCCCTACACCGGCTCGGCCATCGGCCAGCACTGGATGTACGACGGCAAGCACGTCCTCATCGTGTTCGACGACCTGACCAAGCAGGCCGAGGCCTACCGCGCCGTGTCGCTGCTGCTGCGCCGCCCGCCGGGCCGCGAGGCCTACCCGGGTGACGTCTTCTACCTGCACAGCCGGCTGCTCGAGCGGTGCGCCAAGCTCTCCGACGACCTGGGCGCCGGCTCCATGACCGGCCTGCCGATCGTGGAGACCAAGGCCAACGACGTCTCGGCGTTCATCCCGACCAACGTCATCTCGATCACCGACGGGCAGATCTTCCTGCAGTCGGACCTGTTCGCGGCCAACCAGCGCCCGGCGATCGACGTCGGTGTGTCGGTGTCGCGCGTGGGTGGTGCGGCGATGACCAAGGCGATGAAGCAGGTCACGGGCTCGCTCAAGGTCGACCTGGCCCAGTTCCGCGCCATGGAGGCGTTCGCGATGTTCGCCTCCGACCTCGACGCGGCCTCCCGCCAGCAGCTCGACCGCGGTGGACGCCTGATGGCGCTGCTCAAGCAGCCCGCCTACTCGCCCTACCCGCTCGACGAGATGACCATCTCGCTGTGGCTGGGCACCTCGGGTCGCCTGGACCGGGTCCCGGTCGAGGACGTCCTCCGCTTCGAGCGCGAGTTCCTCGACTACCTGCGCCGCTCGCACGAGGGCATCCTCGCCGCGATCCGCGAGTCCTTGAAGTTCGAGGACGAGACCGAGTCCTCCGCGTCCGACGCCTACGACTCCTTCCTCAACGAGTTCGAGACCTCCGAAGGTGGCTCGATCAAGGTCGGCCACGAGGCCACGGCTGAGGCACTGGAGGACGAGGACCAGGAGCAGATCGTCAAGCAGAA
>JBAZRQ010000071.1:0-7535 GCA_041662925.1 Nocardioides sp.
ACACCTGATCGTCCTGTCACCAACCGAGTTCGCGCTCCTGCGGTTCCTGATGCGCAACGCCGAGCTGGTGATGAGCCGCGCCCGGATCCTCGACCACGTGTGGCACTACGACTTCAACGGCAACGGCGGCGTCGTCGAGTCCTACATCAGCTATCTGCGCCGCAAGCTCGATGTCGTCGAGCCGCCGCTCATCCACACGATCCGCGGGGTCGGCTACGTGCTCAAGGTGCCGGGGGCATGATGCGGCTCCCGTCCTTGGGGCTGTCCATCCGAGCGCGGCTGGTGCTCGGCACGGTCCTGCTCATCTCGGCCGGTCTCGCCACCGCGAACGCCTCCGGCATCCTGCTGCTGCGCTCCTACCTCCTCGACCGGGCCGACTCCCAGGTCGGGGCGCTCGCCCCCGAAGGCGAGGGGGACCGGCTGCCGGGCGCCCCGAGCGACCTGTGCGCCAACCCCCGTGATCCCCAGGGGTTGCGCAGCGATTTCGTGCTCCTCGTGCTCGACGCGGACGGCAACGTGGCGTGCTCGGTGGGGCCCGATCTCGGCGATGCGGCTCCCTTGTTGGAGCAAGCGGACCTCGGCGGAAGTGACGAGCTGGTCACCCTGCCCTCGGTCGACGGCGACAGTCGGTGGCGAGTCCGCGCCGTCTCCGGCGGCGACTCAGGACAGACCGTCGTCGTGGCCGTCTCGCTCGCGGACGCGGACGCGACCGTCTCCCGCCTGACGTGGCTCTCGCTCCTGGTCAGCGCTCTCGTCCTGATCTTCACCGCCGCTGCTTCCTGGGCGATCGCCCGGATCGGGCTCCAACCCCTGGTGCGGATCGAGCGAACCGCCGAGCACATCGCGGCCGGCGACCTGACGGAACGAGTCCCCACCTACCGGCGCAACACCGAGGTCGGGCGACTGGCGCTCGCGCTCAACGGCATGCTCGGCCAGATCGAGCGGGCCTTCTCGGCCAGTACCACCTCCGAGGCCCGGCTCCGCCGCTTCATCTCCGACGCCAGCCACGAGCTCCGCACTCCGGTCGCTGCCATCCGCGGCCACGCCGAAATGTGGCGCACCGGCATCAGCACCGACCTCGACACCGTCATGACCCGCATCGAGTCGGAGTCCAAGCGCATGGGCGACCTCGTCGACGACATGCTGCTCCTGGCGCACCTCGACCAGTCCCGACCCTTGGAGCAGACCCCGGTCGACCTGCTCAGCCTCGCCACCGACGCGGTCGTCGACGCCCAGGCGCTGCAACCCGAGCGACCGATCGCCCTCGACGCACACCCCGGTGCCGATCCGCCCGTCGTCATCGGGGACCAGTCCCGGCTGAGGCAGGTCTTCGCCAACCTGCTCATCAACGCCCTCGCTCACACCCCGGTCACCTCACCGATCGAGGTCGGCGTACGGACCCGGGACCGTCACATCGACGTCTCCGTCCGCGACGCCGGCCCCGGCATGGCGCCCGAGGTGCTCGCGAAGGTCTTCGACCGCTTCTACCGGGCCGACCCCGGCCGGACCCGCAGCCACGGGGGTTCCGGCCTCGGGCTGGCGATCGTCAAGTCGCTCACCGAGGCCCACGGTGGCACCGTGACGTGCTCGAGCGACCCCGCGAGAGGTAGTACGTTCGTGGTCAGTCTCCCGCTCGTTCGAGGTGAGGGTTCATGACCGGCAGCGACTCAGCGGCCCCCGCGTCCAGCGCACCGTCGCTCGACGACCGCCGCGACGAGTTCCGCGAGCTCCACCAGCAGCTCAGCCGCTTCCGAATGCGGTACAAGTTCGCGATCGACGAGGTCACCACGAAGATCGCGATCCTGCGCGAGGAGTTCGAGGAGACCTACGACCACAGCCCGATCGAGCACGTCCGCAGCCGGCTGAAGTCGCCGGACAGCCTCTTCGCGAAGGCGACGAAGCGCGGCGCCGATACCTCCCTCGACTCCATCGCCGAGACGGTGCGCGACATCGCCGGGGTCCGGGTCGTGTGCCCCTTCGTGTCCGACGTCTACTGGATCAAGGACATGCTGAGCCGGCAGGCGGACGTCACCGTCGTCGAGGTCGAGGACTACATCGCCTCACCCAAGCCCAACGGGTACCGGAGTCTCCATCTGTCCATCGAGGTGCCCGTCTTCCTTTCCGACCGCACTGAGAACGTCCCGGTCGAGCTCCAGCTCCGCACCATCGCCATGGACTTCTGGGCCAGCGTCGAACACGCCATCTACTACAAGTACGACGCCACCGTTCCACCAGCATTGCTCGACGAGCTCACCGACGCTGCCGGGATCGCGGCCGACCTCGACCTGCGCATGACGCGGTTGCGCGATGAGATGCGCAGCATGGGTGGGCCACCGCGCTGAGTGGAGCAGGGGTAGCCGAACCGCTTAGTCGGCGTAGACTAGAACACGTTCTACTTACGACCCTGTCACCTAGCCCTCCCAGGAGGCCCATCGTGCGCACCCAGATCTGCGACGACCTCGGCATCGAGTTCCCGATCTTCGCCTTCACCCACTGCCGCGACGTGGTCGTGGCCGTCAGCAAGGCGGGAGGCTTCGGTGTGCTCGGCGCGGTCGGGTTCACGCCGGAGCAGCTGGAGATCGAGCTGAAGTGGATCGACGAGAACATCGGCGACCATCCGTACGGCGTCGACATCGTGATCCCCAACACCTACGAGGGCATGGACTCGGGCATGTCGGGGGAGGAGCTCGCCGAGATGCTGCGCAAGCTGGTCCCGCAGGAGCACCTCGACTTCGGCCGCAAGCTGCTCGCCGACCACGGCGTACCCGTCGACGCGGGAACCGACGATGACGCGCTGCAGCTGCTCGGCTGGACCGCGGCGACGGCCACCCCCCAGGTCGAGGTGGCGCTCCAGCACCCGAAGATGACGCTGATCGCCAACGCGCTCGGCACCCCGCCGGCGGACATGATCGAGCTCATCCACGCCAGCGGCCGCAAGGTCGCGGCGCTGTGCGGCTCGCCGTACCAGGCCCGCAAGCACGCCGACGCCGGCGTCGACATCGTGATCGCCCAGGGTGGCGAGGGTGGCGGCCACTGTGGCGAGGTCGGCTCGATCGTGCTGTGGCCCCAGGTCGTCAAGGAGATCGCGCCGGTGCCCGTGCTCGCCGCCGGCGGGATCGGCAGCGGCGGTCAGATCGCGGCCGCGCTGGCCATGGGCTGCCAGGGCGCCTGGACCGGTTCGCAGTGGCTGATGGTCGAGGAGGCCGAGAACACCGCGGTCCAGCAGCAGGCGTACGCCGACGCGACCAGCCGCGACACCGTCCGCAGCCGCTCGTTCACCGGCAAGCCGGCCCGGATGCTGAAGAACGACTGGACCGAGGCCTGGGAGACGCCCGGCAACCCCGAGCCGCTGGGCATGCCGCTGCAGTACATGGTGTCCGGCATGGCGGTGAAGGCGACCCACAAGTACCCCGACCAGACCGTCGGCGTCGCGTTCAACCCGGTCGGCCAGGTGGTCGGGCAGCTGACCAAGGTCGAGAAGACCGCGACGGTGATCGAGCGGTGGGTCCAGGAGTACGTCGACGCCACCACCCGCCTCGACGAGCTCAACGCGGCAGCAATGTGACCTTCCCCGTGGTCATCTCCCACGCCGGTCGAGCAGGTCGGCAAGGACGGACTGCTCGTCGCTGATGATGCCGGTGACGCCTGCGGCGAGCATGGCATCGAGAGTCGTGGTGTCGTTGACCGGCCAGGTCATGACGACCTCGACATGCCGATGCAGCCAGGCGACCACGGTCGCGTCGAGCAAGGTGCGGTGCACGGAGACGCCGTACGTCGCCGGGGCTCCGGGAGGAGGGGAGTGCAGGCGCGAGCGCAGCTTGGCGAGCTCTCTGTTGGTGCGCGCCGACAGCACGGGCTGCACGTAGGGCAGCGCCGCGGCGCCGACCACCGACGGCCAGTAGCGTCCGCAGACCAGGACCTCACGGTGGAGTCCGAGATCGTGGAGCAGCTGCGCCACGGCGACGGCCGTCCGTGGGTGGCGGGTCTTGAGGTCGAGCATGAACCGGCTGCCGTGCTCGTCAGCCAGGAGGAGCTCGGCGAGCCCCAGCCGCGGTGCCGAAGCCGACCGGACCTCCCACCGGTCCCAGAGGAAGGGGAGTGGCCCTGCGGTCTTGAGGTGCCGCACCTCCAGCCGGCCCCGGTAGTGGTGCACGTCGCACTCGATGACATCGGCGGGCAGCTGGGTCGCGGCCCGCAGCTCCGACAGGGAGTTGCCGCCGCGGTGGGCGATGGCCAGGACGGGCTGAGTCACGACTGCTCCTGGACCAGATCGCCGGACGCCTCGATCGCCGGCCCCGCGTCGGCTCGCGCACGTCTCTCCCGGCGGCGAGCCGGCCACGCTGCGATGGCGTGACCCAGCAGCGCCAGCGCCACACCGGCGACCACGTCCAGCACGAAGTGATTCGCCGTGACGACCACGGCAATGGTCATCAACACCGGAAGGACGTAGCCGATCACCTTGACCGCCAGCACGCTGGTGGCGCTCACGATCGCCACGCCGACCAGGACGTCCCACCCGGCGTGGAGGCTCGGCATCGCGGCGTACTGGTTGGTGAGCTGGGGAGGCTGCAGGATGCGGTAGGACTCGGTCCGTTCGGTGACGGTGTCGGCAAGGCCCAGGGAGGCCAGCCGAGGCGGCGCCAACGGGTAGGTGGCGAAGATGAACATGCCGAGGAAGCCGGAGATGAGCATGCCGTCCCGCAGCCGCAGGAACACCGCTCGGTGCCGCCACACGGTCCAGAGCATCACGGCGGCGATGACCGGCCAGTGTCCGTAGATGTAGACGGAGTTGGCGATCGTGCCCAGCGTTGCGGAGCTGGTGAAGGGGGCTTGGAGGTCCGGCTCGACGTAGATGCCGAGAGTCTTCTCCAGCTCCACCAGGTCGTGCGCATGCTCGAGTGCCAGCTCACGAGAGCCCTCGGTGAGGTTGCGGACGCGGAAGTAGGTGAAGACGGCGAGCAGCACCACGAGCGCCTGACCGGCGAGGAAGAGCCAGCGTGTGCGACCGCTGAGGTGATTGGTCACAGCGCCACCTTTGACGCCGGCCTGCGCACCCATACGGCGAATATCGCACGGAGGGCGCCTCCTCCGATAAGGGCTTTAGGCCTCAGGTCGCCGGCTGTAGGGCCTGTGCCCTCGAGCGCATGGCCCGGCGGGTGGCGATGAGGCTTGCTCCTCCGAGCAGCAGGGCCGGCAACCACGCCAGCGTGGCCTTGAGAGCGACTGCCGCGGCGGCAGCGACCCAGGGCACGCCCAGCGCAGCGAGACTGACGATCAGGGCTCCTTCACGCGGGCTGGCCCCGTTGGGGCCCGGGACCGCGCCGGCGAGCTGGCTGGCGCCGAAGGCACCGAGCACCGCCAGCGGTGACAGAGAGTTGCCCGTGGCGGCCAGGGTGCCGAGGAGGAGGGCGGCGATGCTGAGCTGGTAGAGAGCCGACAGCACCAGCCCGTGGAGCAGGGCACGCAGCGGTGGCAACGGCCGCGAGGGCATCAGTCCGGGACGCACCTTGCGAAGCACGAGGGCCAACACGACCAGGGCGCCGCCGACACCCGCGGCGACCACCAGCATCCGCGTCGGCAACGCAGTGCCGGCGAAGGCGACGAAGGCTGCGAGGCCGATGGCCCCCACCAGGCGGTCCAGGCCGACGCTGGCCACCGCGTCCGGGCGGGACAGGCCGGTCCGAGCCAGGCGACCGATCCGCCACAGGTCGGCCCCCACGTGTCCGGGAGTGACGAGGCCGAGCAGCTCGGACTCGGCGTAGGCCCGGATGTGCCAGCGCCGGCTCAGGCCGGCGTCGGTCAGGGCCCGCCAGCGCAACGGGCACAAGAGGTACTTGCCCACGACCCAGGGCGCCATGCCCACGAGGACCGGCCACGGATTGAGCTCCGGCAGTCTCGGCAGGGTGAGAACGGGGACCGCGAGGGCCACCAGGACCCCCAGGATCAGCGCGGTACGCGAGCGGACCGCGGAACTGAGGTGCTTTCCGAGCCGTGACACGAACAAGCGCAAGCTGGGGTCCTCTCCGACGTGCAGCGTCGGGGTTCGGGCCTTCAACCCCATTGCTCTCGTCAAGAGTAAGTCACTTCGACACGCCGTCAGCATTTCCAGGGCCTGGTCCCACTCGGATGACCTCGGTCACAGTGGTCCGGGCCGAGATCCCCGCGGGGCGCAGAATGGAGGGGTGAGCCGGTTCACCTCGAAGCAGCAGCTGCTCGACGAGATCGTCACGGAGCGAGCCAAGCTCGACGTGCTGCTCGCCCGCATCCCCGACAGCGCCAAGGACGAGGCGGTCGTAGACGGGCTCACGGTCAAGGACCTCCTCGCCCACCGCACCGAGTGGGCGAGGATGACGCTGAGCTGGTACGAGACGGCCAAGGCCGGAGGTGCCCCGGCAGTGCCGAGCGCCACCTACAAGTGGAACCAGCTGCCCGCCCTGAACGCCGAGATCCGTGCGCGTTTCGCAAACGCGTCGCTCGACGAGATCGAGGGCGAGTACACGCGGGTGCACGACCTGCTGCTGGACACGGTCACCGCCATGTCGGAGGAGGAGCTGCTCACGCCGCACTACTACGCGTTCACCGGCTCGACCGACCTCGCGGCGTACGTCAACGGCGCCTCGGCAGCGCACTACCGTTCGGCACGGAAGTGCATCGCGAAGTGGTGGAAGGCGCGCTGATCCTCACGACGGCGACGGCGGCCGCGAGGGCTTCGTCAGGTAAGGCTCTCCATGTGGACTTTGGTCCCGAACCCTTGGGACCTAGGACCGGCCCTCAGAAGTAGAACGCGTTCTAGTTTTTGGTGTCAGGCACCCGACCCAAGGAGCACCTGATGCCATCACCAGTCCTGGACGACGTTCGCGATCTCCTGCCGCAGTTCCGCGAGCGGGCCGAGGAGTGCGAGCGCCGCCGCGTCGTACCCGACGAGTCGGTCAAGGAGCTCGACGCCGCCGGGTTCTTCCGTTTCCTGCAGCCCCGTCGGTTCGGTGGCCTCGAGGGCGACCCGGTGGACTTCTTCGAGGGAGTCCGGCTGATCGCCTCCGCGGACGCGTCCACGGGATGGATCGCCTCGGTGCTCTCCGTGCACGCCTGGCAGCTCGCGCTGTTCCCCGAGGTCGCGCAGCAGGCGGTCTGGGGCGGGGATCCCGCCACGAGGCTCTCGTCGTCGTACGCGCCCACCGGGCGGGCGACGGTCGTCGACGGGGGGTATCACGTCAGCGGGCGGTGGTCCTTCTCCTCCGGGTGCGAGCACGCCACCTGGGTGCTCCTCGGTGGGCTGGTCACCGACGCCGACGGCCAGGTCGTCGACTTCCGGACGTTCCTGCTACCTCGCAGCAGCTACTGGATCGTCGACACGTGGGACACCGTCGGGCTCGCGGGCACCGGGTCACACGACATCCAGGTCGACGGCGCCTTCGTCCCGGACGACTTCACGTTGTCCATGACCGACACCGGCCGCTGTCGTGGTCCGGGCCAGGAGGTGAACACCGGGGACCTTTACAAGCTCCCGTTCCACTCCCTGTTCACCTCGACGATCA
>JBAZRQ010000072.1:0-7533 GCA_041662925.1 Nocardioides sp.
CGGCACGTCTCCGGTGATCGCGAACCAGATCCCGAACACGATCGCGAGCGATCCGATGAACAGGGCAAGCCGCAGGGCGGTGTAGACAACGAACTCCTTCACGGCCCCAGGGTAGTTCGTGACCAGTAGCCACCTACTCTGGAGGGGTGTTGAAGCTCCTGGTGTTCGTGGCGCTCTTCGCCGTGGCGGTCTACATCGTGACCCGCCTGGCGCAGCAGCGCGGTGGTGGCCGCCCCGCCCCGCGACGCCGTCCCGCCGCGCCGCCCCCGCCGCCGCGGGTGATGGGCCCCGACGACGACGAGGACTTCCTGCGCGACCTCGATCGCAAGCGGCTCAACCCGGAGGACCCGGACTCCGCCTAGGGCCTTACTGAGTCAGCGCGCGTCGGTGCGGTCCACGAACGCGGGTGCGCCCTGGGCGTACGAGTGCTGGCTGGTGGTGGAGAAGAAGTTGATCCCGACGAAGTTGAACCACAGCGTCGCCAGCCCGACGAGGGCCACGATGGCGGCGTTGCGGCCCTTCCACCCGGCGGTCGACCGGGCGTGCAGGTAGGCGGCGTAGACCACCCAGGTGATGAATGCCCACACCTCCTTGGGGTCCCAGTTCCAGTAGGACGACCACGCCTCGTGCGCCCAGATCGGGCCGGTGATCAGCACCGCGAAGGTCCACACCGGGAACCCGAAGGCGTGGATCCGGTAGGACACCCGGTCCAGGACCGCCAGTGACGGCACCCGGGCCAGCGGCCCGGAGGCGGCGTCGCCGCGCTTGTCCTTGACCAGGTAGACCGCGGAGAGGATGCCACCGATCGTGAAGGCCCCGGTGGCGATCACCGCGGAGACGACGTGGATGACGAGCCAGTAGGAGTTGAGCGCCTCGGTGAGCGGGGTGACCTCGGTGTGCAGCCAGATCACGGCCACCATCAGCATGCTGAGGACGAACGTGAGGACGATCGGCGCCATCCACGCGAGCGCGAACTTCCGGTAGAGCACGAGGTACATCAGGGCCACCACGAAGGTGCCCGACAGCGTGAACTCGTACATGTTGCCCCAGGGCACCCGGTTGGGATCGGCGGCGAGACCGCGGCCCAGCAGCGAGACGAAGTGCACCGCGCACGCCAGGCCCGTGAGCAGCAGCCCCAAGCGGCCGAACAGCGCGACCCGGTGCCGCCGTACCTCGCCCTGGTCCGGTCCACCCAGAGCCACGATCACCGTGCCGGCCTCAGCGGTCCCGGCCGTGGTGCTCTTCGCGGACGCGACCTCACGGAGCGAGGCCCACTCGACCAGGTGCGCGAGCAGGGCCAGGAAGTAGACCACCCCGGCGGCCGCGACGGCCTGGTCGCTGAGGGTCTCCCACGCTGCGTCGGTCATGCCTTCTCCTTGCCATGCGGTACGGATGGTGCGGCGGGCTGGAGCTCGGCCACGAGCTCCTCGAGCACCGGTACGACGTCACCGCCGCCGGAGCGGTCGAGCGCCGCGACCTCGACCATTGTGACGTCCCCGGCGCGACGGGCACGCACCCAGACCCGTCGCGGACGGATGAAGAGGGACCCGAGCAGGCCCACCAGCGCCAGTACGACGCCGGCGAGCGCGATCCGCTTGCCGGGCGTCTGGCTGAGCTGGATCCGGGTCCACGGCTTGACGCCGTCGAACGAGACGGTGCCGAGCCCGTCGGGCAGGGTGGCGCTCTCGCCGAGGTCGAGGTCCAGCCGCAGCGGCCGGCCGTCGTCCTTCATGACCTGGTCTGCGTTGGTCTTGTCGAGGGCGAAGACCGACTGCGTAGACGTCTCCAGCCCGAGGTCGCCGGTGTAGACGAACAGCGACACCAGCGGCTGGAGGTCGTTGGGATAGACCGTCATCGGGTTGCCGTCGATGAGCTCGAAGGTCGGGTAGAACAGCCCCTCCAGGCCGATCTGGCCGGTCTGCGCGTCCGGAGCCTTCACCACGCCGAACGACAGGAACGTCTGGTCCTGGGGCAGGAACGGCACCGGCCCGCTGAAGACCTCGAGCCCGTCGCCGTCGGTGATCGTGATGACGGGGGCGTAGCCGTGCCCGATCAGGAACACGTCGGTGTCGCCGATCGAGAGCGGGTGGTTGACCCGGAGGTCGTAGGTCTCCTCCGCGGCGTCGGGCGTCGTGCGGTAGCTCAGGTCGGCGTTGAACGCCCGCGCCATCACACCGCGCTTGGGCGTGGCCTGCCACTCGACGTCGAACTTGTCGAAGGTGAACGAGAACGGGCCCATCCGGTCGGCGGAGAACAGCTTGCCGGGCTCGAAGTCGTCGTACTGGGTGAGGTTGTTGGAGAACGTCGAGCCCTCCACCAGGATCACGCCACCGCGGTAGCCGAAGAGGCCGCCGAGGGCGAAGCCCACCAGCACGACCACCACGGAGAGGTGGAAGAGCAGGTTGCCGACCTCGCGCAGGTAGCCGCGCTCGGCGCTGACGGCGTCGGAGCCGTCCTCGGCGGGCCGCAGCCGGTAGCCGCGCTCCCGCAGCGCCACGCGGGCCTGGGCGAGCACGTCGTCGACGCTGTCGCTGGTCTCGTACGACGAGTGGTCGGGCAGGCGGGTCAGGTTGCGCGGGGCGGCAGGCGGCGCGGCCCGGATCGCTCGCAGGTAGACGAAGGTGCGCGGGATGATGCAGCCCACGAGCGAGACCATCAGCAGGATGTAGATCGCGGAGAACCACGCCGAGTCGTAGACCGAGAACAGCCCGAGCTTCTCGTAGATCGGGGTGAGGTCGGGGTGGTCGTTCTGCCAGCGGGACGTCTTGACCGAGTCGACCCCCTCCTGCGGGATGATCGAGCCGGGCACCGAGGCCAGGGCGAGCATCAGCAGCAGGATCAGCGCCGTGCGCATCGAGGTGAGCTGGCGCCACAGCCAGCGCCCGAGCTCGCGGGGGGTGAGCTCGCCGGCCCGCCGCTCGCGCTTCGGCGGGGTCTCCGTGGCGGTCACACGCTCACCTCGTAGTCGCTGATCAGCCGGATCTGGATCCAGGTGACCGCGGTGTCCCACCAGCCGGTGACCAGCAGCACCCCGACGACGACGAGCATCAGCCCGCCGAACCGGGTCACCCACGCCTGGTGGCGGCGTACGAACGCGACAGCACTGAGCGCGCGGCTGTAGGCGAGGCCGAGCAGGATGAACGGCAGCCCCAGGCCGAGCGCGTAGACCGCCGAGAGCAGGGCCCCGCGGGCCGCGGTGGCCTCGTTGATGGAGAGGCTGGAGATCGCGCCGAGGGTGGGGCCGATGCAGGGGGTCCAGCCGAGGCCGAAGAGCACCCCGAGCAGCGGCGCTGCCGCCAGCCCCACGGCCGGCACCTTGTGCACCCGCCAGTCGCGCTGCAGGAACGGGATCAGCCCGGCGAAGGCGAGACCGAAGACGATGGTCAGGGCGCCGAGCACGACGGTGATCTCGCGCTGCCAGGTGCGCAGCCAGAAGCCGATGGCTCCGGTGACGGTGCCGATCGCGACGAAGACCAGCGTGAAGCCGAGCACGAACAGCACGGAGCCCAGCAGCATCCGCCAGCGCCGCGCGTCACCTTCTCCCGTCGCGAGGTCGGCACCGGAGAGGCCGGTTGCGTAGGACAGGTAGCCGGGCAGCAGCGGGATCACGCACGGGGAGAAGAACGACACCAGCCCCGCCACCAGGGCAACCGGCAGCGCGAGCGCGAGCGAGCCGCTTGCGGCCTGCTCCTGGAACCAGTCACCCATCTTCGGCGGCGATCTCCTCGACCAGGTCGACCAGGGTGGTCTTGGACGGGATCGCGCCGGTGACCACGGCGGCGACCCGACCCTCCCGGTCGAGCACCAGCGTGGTGGGCATCGCCCGAGGCGAGTAGCGGGCGCCGAAGGCGAGCAGGGTCTCGCCGCCCGGGTCGTAGTAGGACGGGTAGGTGACACCCATGGACCGCTCGAACGCGCGGACCGCCTCGAGGCTCAGGTCCCGGGTGTTGATGCCCACGAACTCCGCGTCCAGCTCTTCGGACGCCTCGACCAGCATCGGCATCTCGGTGCGGCAGGGGGCACAGCCGGACCACCAGACATTGACGACGACGACCTCGCCGCGGAGGTCGGCCAGGTCGAGCTCACCGTCGTCGACGGTCTCGGACTCGAGGTCGACCGCCTTCTCGCGGTTGTCGAGCGCGACCTCCACCACCCCGCCCTTGCCCGGGACGTAGCCGCCGTCGTTGGTGCCCTGCAGGCTGGTGCAGCCAGTCAGCGCGACCAGGGCGGTCAGCGCAGCGAGGAGCGGGGCAGTACGACGCACGACGGTCATGTCAGGGCCGCTTCTCCTGCGGCGCGCCGCCGGCCGAGAACGGCGCCTTCTTGTCCGCGGTCGGGATCAGGTCGCCCGCGGGCTCGCTGTAGGAGACCTGGGTCAACCGGTCGCCGACGAAGTGCAACGACGTGAGCGAGCACAGCGTGCACTGGCGCTTGCGGGGGTCGTGGAGGAACGAGCGACCTTCGACGTGCAGGCGGGTGGTCCAGATCGGCAACTGGTGCGAGACGACCACCGCCTCGTGGCCGGCAGCGGCCTCACGGGCGTCGTGCACCGCGGCCATCATCCGCCCGACGATCTCCTTGTAGGGCTCACCCCAGGACGGCCGGAGAGGGTTCCACAGGTGCCGCCAGGTCGACGGCTTGCGCAGGGCGCCGTACCCGGCGCCGAACCGCATGCCCTCGAAGACGTTCGCGGACTCGATCACCCGCGGGTCGGTGGTGACCTCGAGCCCGCGCGCCAGTGCCAGCGGCGCCGCCGTCTCCTGGGCGCGCTCCAGCGGGGAGACCCGCAGGTGCACGATGTCGCGGTCCTTGAGCGAGTCGGCGACCTTCTCGGCCATCCGGGCGCCGAGGTCGGAGAGGTGGTAGCCGTCGCTGCGGCCGTAGAGCACGCCCTCGGGGTTGTGCACCTCCCCGTGGCGCATCAGGTGGACGATCGTGTTGGGGGTCTGGCTCATCAGGCTCCTCGGGAAGCAGCTGCCGCGGCGGCGGCCGGCAGGGCGTCGAGCACCGTCTGGACGGCGCGGTCGTCGTGGGCGGAGGACAGGAACCACGCCTCGTAGGCCGAGGGCGGCAGGTAGACCCGCCGCTCGAGCAGGGCGTGGAAGAAGGCGGCGTACGCCGCGGTGTCGGTGCGCGAGGCGTCGGCGAAGTCGCGCACGGGGCCGTCGGCGGGGTCGGTGAAGAAGACCGAGAACATCGTCCCGGCGCTCTGGACGACGTGGGGCACCCCGGCGGCGGTGAGAGCCTCGCTCGCGGCGGCCTTGATCGTGTCGCCGGCGGAGCTGATGTGGGCGTAGACCTCGTCGGTGGCCAGGCGCAGGGTGGCCAGTCCGGCGGTGGTGGCGATCGGGTTCCCGGAGAGGGTGCCGGCCTGGTAGACGGGTCCCTCCGGCGAGAGCCGCGACATCACGTCGGCGCGACCGCCGAACGCGGCGGCCGGGAAGCCGCCGCCCATCACCTTGCCGAACGTCATCAGGTCGGGGCGCCAGCCCTCGACCGCGCCGTCCAGGCCCCACTGGCCCAGGCGCGACGCGCGGAACCCGGTCATCACCTCGTCGCTGACGAACAGCGCGCCGTGGCTGGTGCAGGTCTCGGCGAGGAACTTGTTGAAGCCCGGCTCGGGCGGGACCACGCCCATGTTGCCCGGGGCGGCCTCGGTGACCAGGCAGGCGATCCGCGGGCCGTGCTCCGCGAACGCGGCCTCGACGGCCGCACGGTCGTTGTAGGGCAGCACCAGGGTCAGCGCGGTCGACGACTCGGGTACGCCGGGGGTGCCGGGCGTCGCGAACGTGGCCAGCCCGGACCCCGCGGACGCGAGGAGGGAGTCGACGTGGCCGTGGTAGCAGCCGGCGAACTTGATGATCACGTCGCGGCCGGTGAACCCGCGGGCCAGCCGGATCGCGGACATCGTGGCCTCGGTGCCGGAGGAGACGAAGCGGACCCGCTCCACGGGGGCGCGCTCGACGATCTCCTCGGCCAGCAGCACCTCCGCCTCCGTGGGGGCGCCGTACGACGTGCCGCGCGCGATCGCCGCCGTCACCGCAGCCTGGACCTCGGGGTGGGCGTGCCCGAGCAGCATCGGACCCCACGAGCAGATCAGGTCGACGTACTCGTTGCCGTCGACGTCGGTCAGCCAGGCGCCGGAGGCGGAGCGGATGAAGCGCGGGGTGCCGCCGACCGCGTTGAACGCGCGCACCGGGGAGTTGACCCCGCCGGGGGTCACCGCTCGTGCCCGCGCGAAGAGCGCGTCTGACTCGGGGGCGGTGGGGGCCTGGGTCACCGGGTCATTGTCGCCGAGAGGACCAACCAGCCCGAATCGGCTCCTCACGCCCACACGGGGGTGTGTGACGTGTGCCACTAATTGGGTACCTGTGACCTGCGTCATGGACGTGACGCATACTCGTTACAACCACGCACCCACCACTGCGTGCCTGGCCCATCTCGGGACGACCGTAACTTGTTTGTGACACGGTTCGTTGGGTTGACACAGCCAGCTGGTGGGAAGCATGGCTGCAACCAAGGGGAGATGACATGTCCGCCAAGCGATTCGGTCGCGTGCAGAAAGCGTCGGCGATTGTGCCGCTCGCCCTGCTCTCGGCCGCCTGGACCGCGAGCCTCGCCGGCATCGGTCCGACCACTGCCGTGTCCGCGCCGACCCAGGCCGGGTCGCTGCCCGACGGGACCAGCGTGCCGACCGAGGCGATCGAGGCCCCGGCCTCGGTCACCGGTGGCGCCGGCCTCGGTGGCGCGGTGTCGGGCAACACCGCCCAGATCATCGCGAGCTCCTCCACCAACGGCATCCCCTCGGCCGCGCTCGCCGCCTACCAGCGCGCCGAGACCGTGATCAACTCCGCCGACGAGACCTGCAACCTCTCCTGGCAGCTGGTCGCCGCGATCGGCCGTGTGGAGTCCAACCACGGACGCTTCGGCGGCAACACCCTCGACGACAACGGCCTGGCCGTGCCCGGCATCTACGGCATCGCACTCGACGGCAGCAACAACACCGCCGTCATCCGCGACACCGACGCCGGCCTGTTCGACGACGACCAGAAGTTCGACCGCGCGGTCGGCCCGATGCAGTTCATCCCCTCGACCTGGTCGGTCGTCGGGGTCGACGCCGACGGCGACGCCCAGCGCAACCCCCAGGACATCGACGACGCGGCCCTGGCCAGCGCGGTCTACCTCTGCTCGGGCAACGACGACCTCGGCACCCTGAGCGGCCAGCGCGCAGCGGTCTACCGCTACAACCACTCGACCGCCTACGTCGACCTCGTGCTCTCGATCATGGACGCCTACCTCGACGGCGAATACATGTCGGTGCCCAACTCCACCTCCGCGGCCGGCTACTTCGTGCCCAACCCCAGCTACAACCCGGGCAACGACACCGGCAACCAGCCCGGCGACGACAAGACCCTGGAGAACCCCGGCGGCGGCAACACGTCCGGCCCGACCGACCCCGGCACCACCGAGCCCGAGCCCGAGCCGGAGCCGACCGACAACGGCGGCAACCCCGGCGACGGTCTGCCCACCGGC
>JBAZRQ010000073.1:0-7462 GCA_041662925.1 Nocardioides sp.
CGAAGAAGACGTTGCCGAAGGAGATGTCGCGGTAGCACATGCCGCGTGCGTGGAGCCGCAGGAAGCTGTAGCTGAGCTGGCGGCACATGTTGATGGTCGCGGCGAACGACACCGACAGCGCAGCGCCGTCGCGGTCGGTGTTGGAGAGCAGGAAGCTCAGCTCGAGGTAGCGGTCGTCGCGTAGCCGCATGACGTAGCCGAACGACGGCTCCCCCTCCACCCGGGCCATGCTGATCGGCCACAGGAAGCGCTCGTGCGGTGACCCGGACTCCACGAGTCGCTGCATCTCGTTGAACTGCTCCACCGACGCGCACTCGGGCCGGTACCACTTCAGCGCGAGCGCCTCACCGTTGGCGAGGCGGACCTCGTAGACGAAACCCTGTCCGCCCTGGCCCAGGAGGTGCGTGATCCGCGCGCGCCCCAGCGGCCCCAGATCCACCTCGGTCCCGTCCGACAGGCTCATGGGCGCCGACCACCTCCGCTCACAGCCCCGTGCCGGAGCGGGATCAGGGTATATCCTCGGCTCGGCCACGGCATCGAGGCGGGGAAAACATGAGCGATCGCTTGGGCGGCGCCCTCGGGCGCAAGCCGTTGCACTTCATCTTCGTGCTGGACGTGTCCGGCTCGATGCTGCGCGGCGGCCGGATCCAGGCACTCAACAACGCGATGGCCGAGGTGATCCCCCACCTGCGCGACGAGGCCCGCGCCAACCCGCACGCCGAGCTGCTCGTGCGGGTGCTCGCCTTCGCGACCGAGACCACGTGGGTCGTCGAGCAGCCCACCCCGATCGACCAGTTCCAGTGGGAGCGCCTGCCCGCCACGCCCAAGGGCTTCACCGAGCTCGGGAGCGCCCTGTCGGTGCTGGCCAAGAGCCTGCACGAGATGGACACCGGCGCCAGCGCCTACCCACCCGCGATCATCCTCGTCTCCGACGGCCGGCCCACCGACAGCACCGGCATCAGCTTCGCCGACGGCCTGCAGGAGGTCCTCGACGAGCGCTGGGGCGCCGCCGCCGTGCGGCTCGCGCTGGGCGTCGGACGTGACGCCGACATGCACTCGTTGCGCCGCTTCATCGGCAACGAGGACGTGCCGCTCCTACGCGCCGACAACCCCCAGCAGCTCGTCGAGTACATCGTCTGGGCCTCCAAAGCCGCCAGCCGCGGAGCCTCCCGCCCGGTGCTCGGGACGAGCGGGGTCACCTACACCCCGCCGTCGGCCGCCGGAGGCGACCCGATCTGGAGCACGCTCGGATGAGCCGCCGCTGGACGGCCCTGTCCGGCACGCAGATCGGCTCCGTGCACGTGCGCGACGGGCTGCCGCTCCAGGACTCCCACGGGGTCCGGGTCGACGGCGCCACGGCGTACGCCGCGGTCGCCGACGGCCACGGCCACCACCTCCACTTCCGTAGCGACGTGGGCTCGACTCTCGCCGTCGACCTCAGCCTGGAGCTGCTCGCGGCGGCGCTGCCGCGGATGGGCGCCGTGGCCGACATGGAGGCCGCCCTCCGGGCGGTCGGCGCCGACCTGGTCGGCCGTTGGACCGCGGCGGTCTACGCCCACATCGAGCAGCACCCGTTCGACGCGGAGGAGCAGGCGCGGGTCACCGGCGCCGACCGGGAGCACCTCACCCGTCCCTACGGGAGCACGGTGCTGGCCATGGTCGCCACCGGCGACCTGGTGGGAGTCCTGCAGATCGGCGACGGCGACGCGGTCGTGGTGACCGACTCCGGCCGGGCGCTCCGGCCGGTGCCGGAGGACCCCGCGCTCGACGGCACCCGCACCACGTCGCTGTGCCAGGCCGACCCGATGGAGTCGCTGCGGGTCGGCGCCCTGGACGCCGCCGCCGACGAGGTCGTGCTCGGCTACCTGTGCACCGACGGCTTCAGCACCTCACGCGTCGACCGCGACGGCTGGTGGCAGCAGACCGGAGCGGAGCTGGTGTCGTTCGCCCGGGAGCACGGCTTCGCCTGGATCGGCGAGCGGCTGCCCGGCTGGCTCGAGGAGCCGGCCCGGATCGGCGGGGACGACACCACCCTGGCGCTGCTCGCCCGCGCCGACCTGGACCCGCAGCACACCCGCTGATGGCCGTTGTTGGCTAGCCCTGGGGCCGCGGGTCCACCCACCAGGCGGTGAGGGCTTCCAGGTCGTTGGTCGGGTAGTAGGCCTCCATGTAGCACAGGCACGAGGTCTGGTCCCAGTAGCGCAGCACCCGGTCGCTCTCGGCGTAGGAGTCGGCCAGCCGGCCCTCGACCGGACCGTCACCGAACGTCCAGTCGGGCGGGTTGAGGATCAGCCCGTCGCGGCGTGAGTCGCGCAACCGGATCTGCCGGTAGGCGATCAGGTCGGCCTTGGTCGCCATCTTCGCGACGTAGACCACGATCTGCTTGCGCGCCTTGCAGAGGCTCTCCTCGAGCTCGCCGGCCGACAGGGTCTGGATCCGATCGCACTGGTTGGGGCGCACCCACAAGTCGGCGAAGTCGATCAGCTCCTGGCTGGTCATCTTCTGGGGGTAGTCGATCCGGGCATCCACGCTCTGGTAGGCCGAGGCCAGGGCGTCGACCGCGACGTCCGCGGACGAGGCCTGGTAGAAACCGCTCTGGAGCGCGGTCGTGTCGTCCCAGTAGAGCGTGGGGATCGCGCCGTCGGGAGCGAAGCTGAAGACGACGCCGGTCGAGCCCTCGGCGTAGCGGCCGCCGACCTCCGTGTTGACCTCCCGGAGACGGGACGCCTCGAGCTCATCTTGGGTCTCGTACGTCGTGAGCGTGAGCGTCCCGTGGGGGAACGTGCAGTCGAGAGCCTCGGACTGGCCGGAGAGCAGCTCGCCCTCCACGCACTCCGACTGGCCGGTGGTAACCCGGGTGCCCAGCGCCGCGTAGCGCTCGTTGATCGACGCGAAGTCGAGGTCCATGGGCTCCTCGGTCGCCTCGGTCGTCTCGGTCGTCTCGCCCGACTTCTGGTCGCCAGGGTCGGCGCCGGGGTCGTCGTCCCCGGTCAGCTGCAGCACGGCGAACACCACCCCGAGCACCAGCACGACGACGCCCGCGACGATCAGCAGCGGCAGCAGGCCCTTCTTCTTGGCCGGCGGTGCTGGTGCCGGCTGACTCGACCACACGGGCGGTTGGGGGTAGGACGGGCCGGCAGTCGGGGGCGGGCCGTAGCCCGCGGTCGGCTGCCCGGGGAGCGGGACGCCGGAGGCAGCTGCCGGGGGCGGCATCATCGTGGGCGACATGGGCGGCGGCGCCGGGCTGGTCGCCGGGGGTTGGGACCGCGGCGGAGGCGGGGGGCCCTGCGTGCGGTAGCGGCGTACGTCGGTGTCGGTGACCTTGCCGACCGCGAAGCCGAGCACGGCACACGCCCAGCGGGAGCCGGCCACGTCGGCGCTGCCGCGGTCGCGGGCGAGGAGGTCGCCGGCGGACTCGATCGCCCGCGACGGCTCGGCGCCGCTGTCGATGGTGCTGATCATCCAGCGGAAGGAGCCGAGGCGCACCGCGTCGACGAGCAGGTTGATGTCGCCGGTGGACGCGGCGCCCTCGTCGAGGAAGTCGTCGAGCGCCGCCCGGAGACCGTCGGCGTCGTCGAAGACGTCACGGCCGAACGTCAGGCCCAGCTGGTACAGGTTCTCGTGGAGCTCCATGCCTACCTCGATCAGGTGAGGGCCGCGACGCGCTGGGCGACCTCGGCGGCGGTCTGGGGACGGTTGCGCAGCTCGGAGTCGAGGCAGGCCCGGATCAGCTCGGCCAGCCCCGGGTCGACGTCCGGGAGCACAGTAGGGGTGGAGCCGAGGATCGAGCGCACGAGCAGCAGCGGCTCGCGGCTGGGGAGGTCGCCGTAGACGCCGACGCCGGTGGCGGCGTAGTGCAGGCACGCCCCCAACGACCAGATGTCGGAGGCCCGCGACGCTGCCGCTCCCAGCATGATCGCGGGGTCCGTGAACTCCAGGCCGATCTGGCCCATGCCGGTCACGACCATGCCGGGCGACAGCAGCTGGGACAGGCCGAGGTCGGCGAGCCGGCCACCGTCGTCGGCGATCAGGATGTTGGCCGGCTTGATGTCGCGGTGGGCGATGCCACGCTCGTGCAGCGCGTGGGCGGCCTCGGCGACGTCGTGGACGGCGCGCAGCCCGTGCTCACGGGTCAGCGTGCCGGTGGGCCGCTCGAGGGAGCCCAGCGGGAGGTACTCCATGGCGTAGAAGAAGTCGCCGCCCTGGCGACCGGCGTCGTAGACCGCCACCAGCTTGCTGGAGTCGGCGAGGCTGAAGTGCTTGAGCTCGCGGGTGGCTCGGCGGAACGCGTCGTCGGAGGTCGGACCCGAGATCACCTTGACCACGACCTCCACCGCACCGATGCCGAGGCGGGGTGGGGCGGTGGCCAGGTAGTTGGTCCCGTAGTTGGAGACCCCGATCGGCCGGACGAACTCGTAGTCGGCGATCCCCTTCACCCGGGCTCCTCTCCGTGACTACACCCCACTGCCAGGAAGCATGGCACGATCGCCTGCCCCGCGTGAGTTTTCCCTGTCAAGGAGCGCCCGTGCGGGTGTACGGTGCGGCAGGGATTTCAGCACGCTGAAGGGATGCGGCCCGTGATCGACCCCTCCGCCGGCACCGTGTTTCCGACACCTGGCGCCGAAAACTACCTGCCCGCCCAGCCCGCCGCCGGCGACCTGACCGATGCGCTCCTCGACACCGACTGGTGGACCGACGAGATCGTCGCCGCCGCCGGCATCCCGATCATCGACATCCCGTTCGTGTCCGTCGGTGGCGGGATCGGCAGCTTCGTCACCGCCGACTACCTGCGCATCGGCGGGGTCGACACCAGCCAGATCCGGATCCTGTCCGCGCTGGACCACCCCTGGGAGACCTACGAGTACCTCACCCGGGTCTCGCAGATCCCCCGCGGCGAGCGGCTGCGGTCCGACTCCGCGTCCCGGCCCGACAACATCTGGGGCTTCCCGTCGTACGCCGTCAGCGAGGCCTGGCGCACCAAGAACCCGCGCCGGCTGTGGCAGGTCCTGGTCGAGCCGGTCTTCGACGACTTCTACACGCCCAAGGCCGGCTTCGTCTTCGAGCAGATCGAGCGCGAGGCCAAGCGGATCCGCTACGACGAGATGCTCGCCAAAGGCCTGGTCCGCGTCGTACGGCGCCGGGCCGGCGGCGGCTACTTCACGATCCTGACCCCGCCCGAGGGCGCGACGTCCACGAAGCGGCTGGCGTTCCGATCGCAGTACGTCCACCTCGCCGTGGGCTACCCCGGCCTCCGGTTCCTGCCCGACCTGCAGGCCTACCGGACCGAGCACAACGACTACCAGCACGTGGTCAACGCCTACGAGTCGCACGAGCACGTCTACGAGCGGCTGATGACCACGCCCAGCACCGTCCTGGTCCGCGGCGGCGGGATCGTCGCCTCGCGGGTGCTCCAGCGGCTCATGGACGACCGGCTGCTGCACGGCGCCCAGACCACCATCGTCCACCTGTTCCGCACGTTCATCGACGGCCCCAACGACGGCGCCGGCTCCGCCAAGCCGCACCCGTTCATGAAGCGCAAGGGCGCCGACGGCTGGGCCTACCAGGGCTTCAACTACCCCAAGTCGGTCTGGGGCGGCCAGCTCAAGGCCGAGATGCGCAAGCTCGAGGGCGCCGAGCGGGCCGCGAAGTACAAGGTCATGGGCGGCACCAACACCCCCTACCGGCGCTACTGGCAGAAGCAGATGAAGCAGGGCCGCCGGGAGGGCTGGTACCAGCTGGCCATCGGCACCGTCGAGAGCATGCAGCCGCACCACGGCCGGATCCTCAACCAGGTCAAGACCGCGCAGGGCGTCCACCCCCTCGAGGTCGACTTCGTGATCGACTGCACCGGCCTCGAGGCCGACATCGCCGAGCACCGGCTGCTCAAGGACCTGCTCGACCACGGCGGCGCCGGCCGCAACCCGGTCGGGCGCCTCGACGTCGAGCGCAACTTCGAGCTGCGCGGCACCGTCTCGGGCAACGGCGTCCTGTACGCCTCGGGCGCGACGACGCTGGGCGGCTACTTCCCCGGCGTCGACACCTTCCTGGGCCTCCAGGTGGCGGCCCAGGAGATCCAGGCCGACCTGGCCCGGCGCGGCTTCGGCAAACGGATCGGCACGCTCCGCTCCACGTCGCAGTGGCTCAAGTGGTTCTCCGGCAAGCAGATCTAGGAGGGGCCGACCATGCTGCCGACGCTCAACGGGCGGATCCAGACCCGCATCTTCATGCTCGTCGTCTTCGGCAGCATCATCACGCTGCTGATCACCCCCGTCCTGCCCGGCGACCCCGACTACCGCACGACGTTCATCATCCTGGCGACGGTGCTCGTGCTCGGTGTGGTCTGGGAGCTGATCTACCACGGCCTCATGCAGTGGCGGTGGGAGAAGGACTGGCCCACGCTGTTCGGCCTGCTCAACGCCGTCAACGAGGGCATCCTGGTGTGGGTGCTGCTCGAGCTCGAGCTGGTGCCCGGCATCGAGGGCGAGGTGCCGTTCTCGGCGTTCCTGATCATGTTCGTGGTGATCTGGCTCTTCATCTGGGTCTGGACCAACGGCCCGATGCGGATCTTCAACATCCGGTGGCGCTTCTTCGGCGGAAGGCTGGTCTGACGTGACCGACAACCCGACCTCGCTCGGCTCGGCGGCTTCCTGGACGTCGGTGGCGTTCGCGCCGCACGCCGGCTCCGGCACGCTGGCCCGTCTCGGCGGCGTGGTGCTGCTGGTCGGCTCGACCGACCCCGTCGCCGTCGCGCCGCTGCTCGACCAGGCTCAGATGGTGGCGGCCAACGGCGGCGACGGGCGCCAGCTGGTGCGCGGCTTCGCGCTGCAGCTCTCGGCCGGGAGCGGCGACGAGCCGGCGTTCGCGGCCCTGGCCCCCCATGGCGAGGGGCTGGCGGTCATCGTGTCCGGCGCCGCCACGGTCACCGTCGGGAGCGAGACCATCACGGGCGTGGGCTCCCTGTCATGGGTCGAGCGGCTGGTGCCGTGGCCGATCGATCAGGTCGTGGCCACCGTCGACCCGGCGGGCACCCCCATGAGCGGGCTGTTCGACCTCCGCGCCGGAGTGATCCCGGCCGGCGGGTTCTCGGTGAGCGTCGAGGTCACCCCGGCCATGGCGATGAGCGAGGTCGTCGCCGAGCCGACGCCGGCGCCCGAGGCCATGCCGGCGGCACCACCCACACCCGAGCCCACACCCGAGCCCACCCCACCGCCTCCGCCGCCCGCCCCGGTCGAGCCGACTCCCACGGGCGACCGGCCACTGCCGAAGCAGGAGCCGGACGTGGTTGCCCACTTCGACTCGATCAAGCTGAGCGACGTCGATGACGACGACATACCCGCCCCGCTGCCGCTGGTGACCGACCAGCGCGACGTACAACCCGAGGGTGTGACCGCCGAGGTGCGCGGGGTGTTCTGCAAGAACCGCCACTTCAACGACCCGCGCGTGCTCTTCTGCGCGGTCTGCG
>JBAZRQ010000074.1:0-7457 GCA_041662925.1 Nocardioides sp.
CGCCACCTCCGACAACTTCGAGAAGCTGATCCCGCCGCGCAAGCTGTCGCTCGAGCAGTGCCTGGAGTTCTGCCGCGAGGACGAGTGCGTCGAGGTCACGCCTGAGTCCGTGCGCATCCGCAAGCTGATCCTCGACGCGCACGACCGGGCCAAGATTGCCTCGCGGGCCCGCAAGCCCAAGCAGTGACCTAGGCCGGGGTCAGGCTGAGAGCCTGGCTCCGGTGGCGTTGTCGAAGATGTGCACCTTGTCGGGCTCGGTGGTCAGTCGGACCACCGATCCCTTGGTGAGGTTGAGGCGGGCGTCGACCCGGACCACGATCTGGCGCAGCAGGTCGCCTTCGACGCCGACTGCGGGCGTGCCGTAGAGGAACGCCTCGGCGCCGAGCTCCTCGACCAGGGCCACCTTGATCGGGTAGCCGTCCTCGCCCTCGCCGGCGAGGTGCCACGACTCGGGGCGTACGCCGAGAGTGACCCCGTCGGTCGCCTTGGCGGCAGCCGCCCGGTCGATCGGGAGGGTGAACCCGTCGACGACGGCCGAGCCGTCCGCGGAGATCGTCGCGTCGAGCAGGTTCATCGCGGGTGAGCCGATGAAGCCGGCGACGAACACGTTGGCCGGCTTGTCGTAGAGCGCCAGGGGGGTGTCGACCTGCTGCAGGATGCCGTCCTTCATCACCGCGACCCGGTCGCCCATGGTCATGGCCTCGATCTGGTCGTGGGTGACGTAGACGGTGGTGATGCCCAGGCGCTGCTGGAGCGCCGAGATCTGGGTGCGGGTGGAGACCCGCAGCTTGGCGTCGAGGTTGGACAGCGGCTCGTCCATGCAGAAGACCTGCGGCTGGCGCACGATCGCGCGGCCCATCGCCACCCGCTGGCGCTGGCCGCCCGACAGGGCCTTGGGCTTGCGCTCCAGGTAGTCCTCGAGGTCCAGCAGCTTGGCCGCCTCCTGGACGCGGCGCTTGCGCTCGGCCTTGTCGACGCCGGCCATCTTGAGGGCGAAGGCCATGTTGTCGCCGACGTTCATGTGGGGGTAGAGCGCGTAGTTCTGGAAGACCATGGCGATGTCGCGGTCCTTGGGCGGGATCCTGCTGACGTCGCGGTCACCGATCTTGATCGACCCCGCGGTGACCTCCTCCAGGCCGGCCAGCATCCGCAGCGACGTCGACTTGCCGCAGCCCGACGGGCCCACGAGCACCATCAGCTCGCCGTCCTCGATGTCGAGGCTGAAGTCGTTGACGGCTGGAGTGGCAGCCCCCGGGAAGAGCCGTTCCGCGTGGACGTAGCTGACCGAGGCCATGGTGTTCCCTCTCGCCGGACCGTGTGGACACACCCTAATCCTCATATATCGGGACCGTCTAGTGGAAGCGCTCTCACTGGATATGATCCGATAATTAGGCCGGGTTCAGGCAGATTGTTGCCAGGCTGTGTGACAGGTGCCATGTTGAAGGCGTTCGGCTTGTGGAAGCGCTCTCACGGCAACAGCCTGCGGAGGCGCACCCACCTAGGGTCATCCCGGCCCGTCAGTCCCCGCACAACGGCAGGAGCGTCTCTCGTGCAAACTTCACCCAGCGGGCCCCGAAGCAGGGCCCTCCATCGGCTCATGAGCGGTGCCTCGCGGCGCAAGGGTCTCGCCCTCGCCGCGACCGGCGCCGTGGTCCTCAGCCTCGGACTCGCCGCCTGTGGCGGCGACGACGAAGGCGACGAGGACGGCAAGACCACCTTGACGATCGCCACGTTCAACGAGTTCGGCTACGAGGACCTGCTCGAGGAGTACATGGACCTCAACCCCGATATCTTGGTGGTCCAGAAGAAGCTCGGCACCTGGGAGGAGCACCGCGACAACCTCTACACCAAGCTCGCCGCGGGCTCGGGTCTCTCCGACATCGAGGCGATCGAGGGTGACGGCATGCCGGCCATCCTCGAGGAGGCCGACGCGTTCGTGGACCTCACCGACCCCGAGGTCGACGGCCGCTGGCTGGACTGGAAGCAGGCCGCCGGCACGAGCGCCGACGGCAAGCTGATCGGCTACGGCACCGACATCGGCCCGGAGGGCATCTGCTACCGCGCCGACCTGTTCGAGAAGGCGGGTCTCCCCACCGACCGGGCCGAGGTGGCCCCTCTGTTCGCCGACTGGGACACCTACTTCGAGACCGGCAAGGAGTTCGTCAAGAAGATGCCGGACACCGCCTGGTACGACTCGTCCAAGGGCACCAGCCAGGCCATGATCAACCAGCTCGAGTTCCCCTTCGAGAACGCTGACAACGAGGTGGTCGCCACGACCAACCCGGAGGTCCGCGAGGTGTTCGACACGGTCACCTCCATGCAGGAGGCCGGCCTGGCCACCAACCTCGACCAGTGGTCCAACGACTGGGTCGCCGCCTTCCAGAACGACGGCTTCGCCACCATGGCGTGCCCCGGCTGGATGCTCGGCATCATCGAGGGCAACGCCGCGGGAGTCACCGGCTGGGACATCGCCGACGCCTTCCCCGGAGGCGGTGGCAACTGGGGAGGTTCGTTCCTCACCGTGCCGGCGCAGTCGGAGCACCCCGACGAGGCCCAGGCGCTCGCCGCGTGGCTGACCGCTCCCGAGCAGCAGATCAAGGCGTTCGAGGCCAAGAACACGTTCCCCAGCCAGGTCGAGGCGCTCAGCGACCCCGCGCTGCTGGAGGCCACGAACCCCTTCTTCAACAACGCACCTACCGGTGAGATCCTCTCCAACCGGGCCCAGGCCGTCACCCTGCAGCCCTACAAGGGTCCGAAGTACGCCGACATCATCGCGGCGTTCCAGGCAGCGATCCTCCGGGTCGACGAAGGCCAGGAGTCGCCCGACGAGGCCTGGGACTCGTTCACCGCAGATGTCGAGCGGATCGGCTGACCTACGCCGATGAGCTCGCACCCACCGACCGCGCCTGCCGGAGAGGTTTCCTCCTCGACCTCTCCGGCCGGGCCGGCGCGGTCGGAAGGGCCGCTGCCCCAGGTCCCCCCACCCGGACTGACCTGGC
The DNA here is from genome assembly GCA_041662925.1 of Nocardioides sp. GTDB lineage: Bacteria > Actinomycetota > Actinomycetes > Propionibacteriales > Nocardioidaceae > Nocardioides. The sequence goes on from JBAZRQ010000074.1 coordinate 3,000, forward strand.
GGCAGCGGCTCTCTCGGATCGACGTACGGTTCTCGCCCTACCTCTACATCTCGCCGTTCTTCATCCTGTTCCTGGTGATCGGGATGTTCCCGCTCATCTACACCGGTTACGTCTCGGTCCACGAATGGAGCCTGATCGGCGGCAAAGGCGAGTTCGTCGGCTTCGACAACTACCGGGCGGTCTTCGAGGACCGCTACTTCTGGCGGGCGCTGCGCAACACGGTCAGCATCTTCCTGCTGTCCTCGGTCCCCCAGGTGATCCTGGCCCTGATCATCGCCGGGCTGCTCGACACCCAGCTACGGTCCCGCACGTTGTGGCGGATGAGCATCCTGGTCCCGTTCGTGGTCGCCCCGGCCGCCGTCACGCTGATCTTCGGCAACCTGTTCGGTGACCGCTACGGCCTGATCAACGCAGCGATCGGCCTGGTCGGAATCGACCCGGTGGCCTGGCACGTCGACACCCTGGCCAGCCACTTCGCGATCGCGTCGATGGTCAACTGGCGGTGGACCGGCTACAACGCCCTGATCCTGCTGGCCGCGATGCAGGCCGTGCCCCGCGACCTCTACGAGTCGGCCGCTCTCGACGGCGCCGGCAAGGTTCGCCAGTTCCGCTCGGTCACCATCCCGATGATCCGCCCCACGGTCATCTTCGTGATCATCACCTCGACCATCGGCGGCCTGCAGATCTTCACCGAGGCCCGGCTGTTCGACAACGTCGGGCTCGGCGGCTCCGACCGGCAGTGGCAGACCGTGACCCTCTACCTGTGGGAGCTCGGCTGGCGCCTGCGCAACCTCGGCATGGCCTCGGCCGTGGCCTGGCTGCTGTTCCTCTTCATCGTGATGTTCGCCCTGGTCAACCTGTTGCTCAGCCGGCGGATCGGCGGAGGTGGAAAGTCATGAACCGGCGTCCCGGCTTCCTCGTCTACGGCCTGCTCTCGGCGTTCGTGCTCGGCTCGGCGGCCCCGCTCTACTGGTCGCTGATCGTGGGCTCGCACGACAAGTCCGTCGTGACCCAGCGGGTGCCGCCGTTCCTGCCCGGAGGGGAGTTCTTCAGCAACGCCTCGCGGGTCTTCGACACCGTCGAGTTCTGGAAGGCGCTGGGCAACAGCCTGCTGGTGTCGACGGTGTGCGCGACGTCGGTGGTGTTCTTCTGCACCCTGGCCGGCTACGCCTTCGCCAAGCTGCGTTTCCGTGGCAGCAACGCGCTGATGGTCTTCGTCGTCGCCACGCTCGCCATCCCCACCCAGCTCGGGGTGATCCCGTTGTTCATCCTGATGGCGAAGTTCGGGTGGACCGGATCCGTGTGGGCGATCATCGTGCCCACGCTGGTCACGGCGTTCGGCGTGTTCTTCATGCGCCAGTACCTCGTCGACGCGATCCCCGACGAGCTCATCGAGGCGGCCCGCGTGGACGGTTGCACGATGGTCTGGACGTTCCGCAACGTCGCGCTCCCGGCCGCCCGGCCGGCCGCAGCGATCCTGTGGCTCTTCACGTTCATGACCGTCTGGACCGACTTCTTCTGGCCGATGATCGTGATGCCGTCCACCAACCCCACGGTTCAGATCGCACTCCAACAGCTGCAGAGCGGCTACTACGTGGACTACAGCCTGGTGCTGTGCGCCGCGGTGCTGTCCACGATCCCGCTGCTGGTCCTGTTCGTCCTCACCGGTCGCCAGCTGGTCGCCGGCATCATGCAAGGAGCAGTCAAGGGATGACGCACCAACTCGACACCCGCCCGCTCGCCCCGTCCGCCGACGAGCTCCAGTTCCCGCCCGACTTCCTGTGGGGCGCCGCCACGGCGTCGTACCAGATCGAGGGCGCTGTCAGCGAGGACGGCCGTACGCCGTCCATCTGGGACACCTTCGCCCGCGTGCCCGGCGCCGTCATCAACGGCGACACCGGCGACGTGGCCTGCGACCACTACCACCGGATGCCGCAGGACGTCGCGCTGATGAAGTCGCTCAACCTGCGCAGCTACCGCTTCTCCGCGTCGTGGCCGCGGGTCCGCCCCGACGCCGGCCCGGTCAACGCCAAGGGCGTCGACTTCTACTCCCGGCTGGTCGACGAGCTGCTCGGCCACGGCATCCGTCCGTGGCTGACGCTCTACCACTGGGACCTCCCGCAGACGCTCGAGGACGCCGGCGGCTGGACCAACCGCGACACGGCCTACCGCTTCGCCGAGTACGCGCTGTCGCTGTACGACGCCCTCGGCGACCGGGTGCCGGTGTGGACCACGCTCAACGAGCCCTGGTGCTCGGCGTTCCTCGGCTACACCGGTGGCCAGCACGCGCCCGGCCGGCAGGAGGGCGTGGCCGGGCTGGTCGCGGCCCACCACCTGATGCTCGGCCACGGCCTGGTCGTCGACGAGCTGCGCCGGCGCGGCACGAGCGCCGACCTCGGCATCACGCTGAACCTCACCGTCGCCGACGCCCACGACCCCGGCGACGAGGTCGACCGCGACGCCGCCCGGCGCATCGACGGGCTGCACAACCGGGTCTTCCTCGACCCGATCCTCACGGGCAGCTACCCCGCCGACCTGGTGGCGGACACCGCCGACCTGACCTGGCGCGGCGAGGCCTGGCCGACCGTCGTACGCGACGGCGACCTGGCGCTGATCAGCACCCCGATCGACGTGCTGGGCGTCAACTACTACAAGGGCGACGCGGTCTCCGGCCACCCGCAGCCCGTCACCACCGGCATGACCCGCAGCCACGCCGAGCGCGCCACGAGCACGCCGTTCGTCGGCTGCGAGGACGTCACCTTCCCCAGCCGCGGACTGCCCGTGACCGCCATGGGCTGGGAGGTGCAGCCGGAGGGGCTCACCCGCCTGCTCCAGCGGCTCGATGCCGACTACGACGTACCCCCGATGTACGTGACGGAGAACGGCGCGGCCTACGACGACGAGATCGACGCGGACGGCCGGGTGCACGACCCCGAGCGTCGCGCCTACATCGCCGACCACCTGGCGGCCGTGCACGCGGCGATCGCCGGAGGCGTCGACGTGCGTGGCTTCTTCCAGTGGTCGCTGCTCGACAACTACGAGTGGGCCTACGGCTTCGACAAGCGTTTCGGCATCGTGCACGTCGACTACGACACCCAGGTGCGGACGCCGAAGTCCAGCGCCCTCTACTACGCCGACGTCGCGGCCACCGGGCGTCTGCGCGCCCCCGGGGACTAGGTCGCTAACGTGAGCCGGATGGACGCAGGGCGCGGCAGCAACGGGCCGGGCGGCTCGCCGACCCTGGACGAGGTGGCGCGCCTGGCCGGTGTCTCGCGGGCGACCGCCTCACGTGCCATCAACGGCGGTAACCGGGTGAGCCCGCGGTCCCAGGCCGCCGTCGACCACGCGGTCCGCACGCTCGGCTACTCCCCCAACCCCGCGGCCCGCAGCCTGGTGACCCGACGTACCGACTCGGTCGGGCTGGTGGTCCCCGAGCCCGACGAGCGGGTGTTCTCCGACCCGTTCTTCGCCCGCACCCTGCGCGGCGTCACGCGGGTGCTCGCCGAGCGCGACCTGCAGCTGGTGCTGCTGCTCACCCGGCCCGGCGAGGAGGAGGCGCGGATGCTGCGCTACCTGCGCAACCGTCACATCGACGGGGCGCTCGTCGTCTCGCACCACCGCAGCGACAGCCTGGCCGACCACCTCGCGGCGCTCGACCTGCCCTGTGCGTTCGTCGGCCGGCCGTGGACCAGCGCCGACAAGGTGGCCTACGTCGACACCGACAACCTCGCCGGCGAGCGCGAGGCGACCCAGGTGCTGATCGACCGCGGCTGCCGGCGGATCGCCACCATCGCCGGCCCCGACGACATGAGCGCCGGCGCCGACCGTCTCGAGGGCTGGCGCGCGGCGCTGCGGGACGCCGGGCTCGCTGACGACGCGATCGAGCACGGCGACTTCACCGAGGACGGCGGCGAGCGGGCGGCCCTCGCACTGCTGGAGCGGCACCCCGACATCGACGGCATCGTGGCCGCCTCCGACCTGATGGCCGCGGGGGCGCTGCGGGTGCTGCACGCGACCGGGCGCAAGGTGCCCGACGACGTCGCCCTGGTCGGCTACGACGACCTCGGCGTCGCCGAGCGCACCGACCCCCCGCTGACCACCGTGCGCAACCCGATCGCCGAGATGGCCGAGCAGGCCACGCGGCTGCTGCTGCAGCAGATCGAGGGCGACCGCACCGCCCGCGCGATGCGGGTCATCTTCCCGCCCACGCTGGTACGGCGGGCCAGCGCCTGAGGCACAGGGCTCAGGGCGTGAACAGCTTCACCGCGTAGCGGACCGCCGGGGCGGCCGCGCCCTTGATGCCCGTCACGGTCACGACGTACTTGCCGGTCCTCTCGAGCCCGTAGACCTCCCACACCAGGGTGGGCATGGCGTAGCCGTCGTGGACGGCGTACTTCTTGATCCGCACCGGTCTGCCGTTGCGCCGGACCGCGATCTTCGCCGAGCGGAAGTCGGCGT
>JBAZRQ010000075.1:0-7405 GCA_041662925.1 Nocardioides sp.
GTGTACTTCGCCGTCCACACGCTCTTCGACGAGACGAGAAGGGTCACCTCCGGGCCGCTCGACCTCGACCTACCGCTGCTCGACTCGCTGCAGTGGTCGGCGGTCGTGATCACCGCTCTCGGCTGCTTGCTGATCTTCCGGCTGCGCTGGGGAGTGCTGCGCACCCTCGGCGTGTGCACGCTCGCCGGGATCACGTGGGGGCTGCTCGCGTCGATCGGGTAGGAGGGTCCGCGCTCGCCCAGGGCGGGCCGTCAGTCGAAGATCAGGTCGCCCTCCTGCTCGACCTTCCGGACCTCGCGCATCTCCCGGCCGAGGGCGCGGGCGATCTCCGAGTCGGTGGCCTCGAAGTCGAGGGAGGCAGTGATCAGCTTGGTGGCCGCCTCGGCCAGCTCCTGAGCCGTGTTGCGGGTCAGGGCGATGATGTCGGCGCCGAGGCTGCTGAAGCCGTCGTAGGGACCGGTCGAGCCGATGCCGATGCCCTCGGGGCGCCGCCACTCACCGCTGCCGGCGTCAGCGCTCGACACCAGGCCGCGTGCCTCGTCGACGACGTCGGAGACCAGCTGACAGGTGGCGGCCAGGCGCTGCATGTCGTTGTGGTTCTGCACGATGGTCCCCGGCCCTCCCACGCTCTCCTGGCTGGACCCGTGTCGGGGGTACTGCGGTCTGGCGATGTCGAACGACGCCGGAGACTCGCGGATCGCGCTCGCGGCGTTGCTCAACGCCTGCTGGATCACCGTCTCGTCGTCCACGGTCGTCTCGAGCAGCTGGCTCTTGACGTCGGTGATGGACTGCATCATCGAGGCGAGGTCCGAGCCGCTGAACGCCACCTTCTTCGACTCGGGGCGCTCCGGCCAGAGGTCGGAGATCAGGCCGCTCACCGCACCCGCGACCGCGAAGGCGGCCGCCCCGGGGCCGGTGCCCAGCCCGGCGATGCTCAGGAGCGCGCCTCCGACGGCGAACGGAGCCCCTGAGCCGCCGCCGGAGGACTGCTCGCCGGCCAACGCGTTCAGCGAGGCCAGCGCCTGGTCGGCGAACAGGGCGATGTCGTCGCGCAGCTTCTCGAGGACCGCGTGCTGACCAGCCGCGGCCATCCCCATGGTGGCGGCCAGGGCGGCCTGCCCGTCGAGGATCGCGCCGAGGCGGTCCGCGTAGCCCTCCCGGAAGGCGTTGATGGTCAACGACGACAGGCGATAGCTGTAGCCGTGGACCGCGTTGACCCGTTGGGACAGGGTTGCGTTGTTCAGGTCGAGCGACGACCCCCCTCCGGGGGGAAGGGCCGTGGTCGCGCCTTGCGGCGTCAGCGACTCCGCAGCCTGCATCGACCGCGTCTCCTCGTAGTGGAGGCTGCCGCCGGTCGGCACGCCCTGGAGGTTGACGAACACGGCGTCCACCTGGCCACGGATGTCGTCGAAGGCGTTGCGGAACCCCTCGTCCTGGTTGTTCACGAAAGCGTCGGGCCAGCCGTCGATCGAGACGTCGCCGCCGCCTTCGCCGTCCTCGCCGGGTCGCGTGCACCACTGCGTCATGCCGCTGGCCGACCCGCGGTAGCGATAGCGGTCGCCCTCGACTTCGTAGAAGTTGTCCTCGCTGGTCATGTAGACGTCGATGGCGGCGCGCTTGATCTGTCCGATCAGCGTGTCGAGCTCGGCGTAGTCGGTCATGGCGTCCCTTTCCCGCGTGGTGCCTCATGACTACCCCGTGGTCGTGGCGGCAAACTCGTTTCGAGGGCGTCGGTAGTGGGGAAGTGGAAGCCATGACTCTCCCGCTCTGGGTGCCGTGGCTGCTGGCTCTGTCGCTGGCGCTTCCGGTCGCGTTGCGCCGCGGCTCCGGTACGCCGACACCTCGAGCCGGGCTGGTGGCGATGCTGCTCCCGGCCCTGGTGATGACGTGGTTCGCAGCCTCCCTGACCCTCGACCGGCGCCAGGTCAGCCAAGAGGAGCTGGACACCGCCGCCCGCGATGCGGCCGCGGCGCTCGACGGGTCACTCGGCCCCGTGAACGTCGAACGGGTAGCAGGCCTGATGGCCGCCGACCTCGGCAAGGAGATCTGGGTCGAGAGCTCGGACCTGTCGGTCCAGAACGAGCTGAACGCCTCCTACACGATCGAGGCGCGGGTCAGCGTGGGGGAGACCGAGCCCGCTGCCTGCCTCGAGGTGAGCCTGGAGCTTCTCTCAGAAGACGCTCCCGACCTGCGGCTGGCCAACGTCGAGGCCCGGTCGGGGCCCTGCGACTGAGTCCCACATCGATGGGTCCCGCTGGAACCCAGATCGCGCATGAAGGCCTTCCGGTCAGAATGAGCGGCAGCGAGCGTCTGAAGGGACACAGGTGGAGCACATGGAGGAAGGCGGAGGTAGGCACTTCCACATTCCGTTGAGCGAGCACGACGACGCACCGCAGGCGTTCATCGAGCCCTCGGAGAACATCGCCAGGCGCGATGTCCCCGAGGCCTGCGTCATCACGTTCTTCGGGGATGTTGTTGATCGACTCGTCGAACGTAGGGGTGCCCGGGTTCTGGTCGAGAACCGGTGGGAAGACGGGCCCCATCCTCTCCTCGAGGTCGAGCACGACGGGCAGAGGCTGGCAGTTCTCCGGTCAGGGGTCGGCGCACCCTTGGCTGGGGCGCTCCTGGAGGAAGTGATCGCCATGGGGTGCCGCTACTTCATCGTCTGTGGGGGAGCAGGCACTCTCCACAAGGACTTGACCCTCGGACACTTCGTGGTGGTGTCCTCAGCGCTCCGTGACGAAGGAACGTCCTTTCACTATCTGCCTCCCGGACGCCAGATCGAAGCGGACCCCGAAGCCCGACGTACGCTCGAGGCAGTCCTCACGAGCCGGCACGTGCCCTACGTCTCGGGCCTGACCTGGACCACGGACGCGCCCTACCGCGAGACCCCCAACAAGATCGCCGCTCGACGTGACGAGGGATGCCTCACGGTCGAGATGGAGGCTGCGGCCCTGGCGGCAGTCGCGGGATTTCGAGGCGTTCCGCTCGCCCAGGTCGTCTACTGCGGAGACGACCTCTCAGGCTCCTCGTGGGATCATCGCTCCTGGCAGAACCTCTCGGACGTGCGCGAAGATCTCTTCGACATCGCCGCCACCGCCGCGCTGGCTCTCGCGCACTCGAAACCCCGCGTCGAGGGAGTCACATGAACAGTCCTCTGGATCCGAGCCAAGCGTGGCCAGACCTCGCGTCAGACTACGAACGGGCGCGTAGCAGGGAGGACTCGTTGGATCGGCTTGTCGAGTGGCCCGCGCAGCGCGGCCTTCTGGGTGATGTCGCCGGACGGACGGTGCTCGACCTTGGTTGCGGCAACGGCGGCAAGCTCGCTGAGCTGGTTGGAGAGGGTGCGGCCTCCGCCGTCGGTGTCGATGTCAGCGGCAACTTCCTCAGTGCGCCGCCGCCTGGCTTGGAGCTCATCCAAGGCGATCTGAATGAGCTCGATGCAATGCCCGGACTCGCTGGACGCACGTTCGACCGGATCCTGTTCCTGCAGTCATTCGGCTACGCGAAGGATCCGGTCCGCAGCTTGCAGGCGGCGCAGACGATGCTGGCCGACGATGGGTTCATCCTGCTGACCCGGACGCAGCCGATCCGTTACGCCGTCGAACGGGCCGAGCGGAATGGCACGTCGCTGGGCGAGGAGTACTTCTCCAAGGACGCGTACACCTACCGCACTGGCTGGAACGAGCAGATCGCGCTGACGAAACGCACCTACACCATCTCTGATCTGATCAACGTGTTCAGCGCGGCCGGGCTCTGGATCGAAACCGCGATCGAGCCGCAACTGTCGGAGGAAGCTCGGCGCCGCTACCCGCACAAGCAGGAGTGGATGAACAAGTATCTCGGCATCCTGATCTTCAAGCTGCGTCCCCAGACGGGGCTGTAGCCGAGGCGCCGGAGGGGAGTGGTTAGGCGCCTTCGCGGTTGAGCAAACTGGTGCCAGATGAGCAGTACCTGACATAATGTCAGTTATCGGCGACTAAGTGGGACGAGTTCAAACAGATGAGAGAACCCGTCCCAACCGGCCGCGAGACCATCTGCGCAGGTCAAGCGCGAGTTGCGAGCCGGCTCGTATCGTCCCCCGGAGCGCCGAACGCAGGCATTTCTCCACGTCAGCGCGCGAATCTCTCGTTCAATGAGAGATTCCCGCGTACAGTTCGGGTTCGTGGAGATCATCCCGGGGCGCATTCCAGAGATCTTGGCGCGGCAGGAAGTCGGCCTGCTGCGAGCCGATCAGCAGGTGTTCGAGGCGATGCTCAACGGGTGGCGGGCGCAGCTGCTGGCACGGGGACTGTCGACCTCGTACATCGTGTCGTCAGGCCGCGTCGTCGAGCGCTTCCAGGAGCACAGCAACGACTATCCCTGGAGGTGGCGACCGATCCACGTCGATGAGTACTTCGCCGATCGACGCAGCGCTGAGAAGCCGGCGTCGGTGTCGACGCTTCGTGCCCAGGCCGGGGCGATCAGGGCGTTCTGCGGTTACCTGACCGAGCCGCTGTACGGCTGGGCACCGTTCTGCGAACAGGTCTTCAATGACGTTCCCAGCCAGATCGTCTTCGACTGGAACTCCCCACGGCACACCACCGACGACGCCGTTCCGCCGCGGCGCCGCAGCCTGACCATCGACGAGATGGAGGCACTCTTCAACGCTGCCGACGACATCGTGGACGAGGAGTACGCAGCCGCCTCGAAAGGCTGGCTACCGGCGCTGCGCGACTCAATCGCGATCAAGGTTGGCTACGCCTACGGGCTCCGCCGTCGTGAGCTCACCATGTTGGAGTACGTCGACTTCGGCCCCAACCCTCACGTGCCGGCGTACGGCGGCTTCGGGGCGCTGCAGGTGCGCTGGGCGAAGGGCACCAAGGGATCGGGTCCGCGTCGCCGGACCGTGCTCACCGTTCCCCACTTCGAATGGGTGGTCGATCTGCTGAAGGGCTGGATCTCGCCCAGCGGCCGCGAGTGCTTCGCCACAGCCGACCGGTCGGCCGCGATGTGGCCCTCGGAGAGGAACGGGTCGATCGTGGTGCGCACACTCGACCGCTCGTTCAAGCGAGCGCGCGAGCGCGCCGGACTGCCTGAAGAGCTCACGCTCCATGCGATGAGGCACTCCTACGTCACGCACCTGATCGAGGCCGGCTACGACCCGATGTTCGTGCAACAGCAGGTCGGACACAGCTACTCATCGACCACGGCGCTGTACACCTCGGTTTCCTCGGACTACAAGCAGAAGACCATCCAACGCATGATCGCCAAGCGGCTAGCGGGACGAGAAGGAGAGAACAATGACTGAGTTCAACGCCTTCACGCCGGAGACGGTCGAGTTGATCCGCCGCTCCGTCGGCACCTTCTGGGGCGACACCACCCGGCACTACGTCGACCTTTCGCGCGACCTCAGCGACGATCGCCCTGGAGACGATCGCGATGGCTGAGCAACGACGGATTGGCTACCACTGGAACCTGCGCCAGCTCATGGCTCAGCGGAATCTCTGGAAGACGACCGACCTGACTCCATTGCTGCGCTCGCGGGGGATCAACCTCTCCCCTGCGCAGGTGCACCGGCTCGTCACGTCGACCCCAGAACGCATCCCGGCGCGCACGTTCGCGGCGCTCTGCGACATCCTCGACTGCACCCCGAACGACCTCTTCGAACCGTTCGTCGAGATCAGGGCTGCGGCGACCGCGGAGGCGCCACGCCGACCCGAGGACATCGGTGTCAAGCCCGGCCAGCCAATCGCTCGGCGGGTGAAGTTGGTGCGTCCATCCGACGACGAAGACTGAGCCAGGCAGTTGGCGAGGCCGCGAAAGCCGGACGACCCCGAACGCCGGCGGGAGATCCCCTGCGACCGATGCGGTGGTGGCTACTACCTGGTGGTCAACTGGGGCCCGGACGACCAGATCTGCGGCTACTGCTACCAGCAAGCCAAGCGCACACGCGGCACCTGCGCCTGTGGCCACGTCGGAGTCCTGCCCGGCCGCGTGGACGGTCAGCCGGCTTGCCGGACCTGCGCCGGGATCAATCTCAACGTCGACTGCGTCGGCTGCGGCGCCGAGGACGAGCTCTACGGGGAAGGTCTGTGCTGGAACTGCACGTTAGGCAGGACCGTCGACCGCCTGTTGGCCGACCCGGAGACCGACACGATCGCGGAGCCGTTGGTCCCGCTTGCGACTGCGTTGAAGTCCATGAAGCGAGCCAACAGCGGCCTGACTTGGATCCGGCAGAAGCACGTCACCGACTTCCTGCGGCAGCTCGCCATCCGTCCGGAGATCACCCACGAAAGCATCGACACCCTCCCGCGATCGCGCACCCGCGACTACGTCCGCGGACTGCTCGTCGAGCATGGTGTGCTCGCCCGCCGGGACGAGACGAAGGTCCGCTACCAGGAGTGGGCGCAAGCCGCACTCGATCGCCTCACCGATGAAACCAACCGGGCGATCATCGACCGCTACGTCCGCTGGCACCACCTCCGGCGGATGAACCAGATGGAGACCGTCCCGCACGGCACGTTCCTGCGCAGCAAGCAGACCGTCACCGTCGCCATCAACTTCCTCAACTGGCTCCACGAACGCCAGACCTCGCTCGAGGACCTGCAACAGGCCGACCTCGACGCCTGGGTCGCCGGCGGGCCTACAACCAGACTGATCGCAGACCGGTTCCTCAACTGGGCAATCGACAACCGACTCGCCCGCCGCGGCCTGACCATCCCGCGCCATCGCCGCGGCACCAGCAAGAAGCTCAGCTCGGCTGCCCAAGACGCTGCCCTCGCGGAGGTCGTCGACGGCGACTCGCTCACCACGCGAGACCGCGCAGCGGCCATCCTGATCCTGGTCTTCGGCCAACAACTCGAGGACGTTGTCGCGCTGACATGGGACGACGTCACTGTCACCGACGAGTTGGTCACCGTCACGTTCGGCGGCTTCGCGATCGCACTCACCGATCCGCTCGACGCGCCCTGGCGCGAACTCCTGCGCAACCCCGGGCACGGCCAGACGGCGGCGCACCCGAATAGCAACTGGGTCTTCCGCGGCCACTCCCCCGGGCAGCACATCAACGCGATGAGCCTGCGCGATCGACTCCGCCGACGCGTGTTCAGCACTCGCGCGGCACGACTCGGCACCCTGCGTGAGCTCACCAAACTGGCGCCCGTCGCGATCATCGCCGAAGCGCTCGGCTATAGCCCGAAGACCATCGAGACTCACGCGACAGCGTCCGGCGCTGACTACGCCCGATACATCGCCGCGGTGCTGACCGGCGACGGATGACTCAGTTCTTCAGTCCGACTCACAGACGCAGAGCTGGATCGCTGCATCCCCGGCGAACGGTTGACCGGACCAGTCGCCGAATCGCTCGACGAGCCGAAGCCCACCCAGGGAGAGCAGCAATGGCAGTTCCTGAGGAAAGATGCTC
>JBAZRQ010000076.1:0-7374 GCA_041662925.1 Nocardioides sp.
GCCTGTATCTGGCTGGTGCACATCGGCACCCTGTTCTCGGCGTACTTCATCCTGGCCGCCAACTCGTTCATGCAGAACCCGGTCGGCTTCATCTACAACCCCGACACCGGCCGGGCCGAGATGAACGACTTCGCGGCGGTGATGTTCAACAAGGTGCAGCTGGTGACGTTCCCGCACACGGTGTTCGCCGCCTACATGACCGGCGCGGCCTTCGTCGTGGGGGTGGCGTTCTGGCAGCTCCGCAAGGCCCGCGACGACGAGGACCGCGGGATGTACCGCTCCGCCCTTCGCTCCTCAGCGTGGATCGTGCTCGTCGCCGGTCTGGCCGTGACCGTCTCCGGCGACTTCCAGGGCAAGGTGATGACCGACGTGCAGCCGATGAAGATGGCGGCCGCCGAGGCCCTCTACGACACCGAGCAGCCGGCCCCCTTCTCGCTCTTCAGCTATGGCACCCCCGACGGCAAGACCGAGAAGTTCTCGATCGAGGTCCCCAAGCTGCTGTCGTTCCTCGCGGAAGGCGACTTCAACGCCGAGGTGGTCGGCATCAACGACCTCCGGGAGCAGTACCAGGAGAAGTACGGCTCCGACCCCGGCGCGGCCTACTACTCGCCGGGCGACTACACGCCGTACATCCCTCTCACCTACTGGACGTTCCGGCTGATGATGGGCCTGGGCCTGCTGGCCGCCGTGGTGGCGGGCTGGGTCCTCTGGGCCACCAGGGGCAGTCGTACCCCCGGTGGGAAGTGGCTGCTGCGCGCGGCGGTCGCACTCCCACTGATGCCGTTGTTCGCCAACTCGTTCGGCTGGATCTTCACCGAGATGGGCCGCCAGCCGTGGGCCGTCTTCGGGCTGATGACGACCGCGCGCTCCGTCTCGCCGAGCGTCTCGCCCGGTGAGGCGCTCACCTCACTGATCGTCCTGACGCTGCTCTACGGCGTCCTGGCGGTCGTCGAGATCAAGCTGCTGCTGGCCTATGCCGGTCGCGGCGCGGAGAAGATCGACGACGACGACCTGCCCCCGGAGCGCCCCGACAGTGGCTCCGACCGCCCCCTCGCCTTCGCCTACTGAGACCCGGAGACAGTCATGGAGCTCACCACCGTCTGGTTCATCCTGATCGCCGTCCTGTGGGTCGGGTACTTCACCCTCGAAGGCTTCGACTTCGGCGTCGGCATGCTGCTGCCCGTGATCGGCCGCGAGGAGAACGAACGTCGTGTCCTGATCAACACCATCGGACCGGTGTGGGACGGCAACGAGGTGTGGGTCCTCGTCGCCGGCGGCGCCACGTTCGCGGCGTTCCCCGAGTGGTACGCCACGTTGTTCAGCGGGTTCTACCTGCCACTGCTGCTGATCCTGGTCGCGCTGATCGTCCGCGGGCTCGCCTTCGAGTACCGCGCCAAGCGCGACGAGGTCCAGTGGCGCTCCCGCTGGGACCTGGCGATCATCATCGGCTCCGCCGTGCCGGCGCTCCTGTGGGGCGTGGCGTTCGCCAACATCCTGCGCGGGGTTCCGATCGACGCCGACATGGAGTACGCCGGCGGGTTCTTCACCCTGCTCAACCCCTACGCCCTGCTCGGGGGGCTGATGACCCTGCTGCTGTTCCTGACCCACGGCGCCGTGTTCATCTCGTTGAAGACCGACGGTCGCGTCCGTGAGCACGCCCGCGAGCTGGCCGTCAAGATCGGTGTCGCCGCAGCGGCAGTCACCGTGGCCTTCCTGCTGTGGACGCAGATCGACACCGGCACGACCTGGTCGGCGGTCGCGTTCGTCGCGGCGGCCGTCGCCCTGGTCGGCGGGCTGCTCGCCGTGCTCGCCGGCCGGGAGGGCTGGGCCTTCATCGGCACGTTCGTGGCGATCGCGCTGGGGGTGGCCGGCCTGTTCATCGCGCTGTTCCCCGACGTGATGCCCACGACCCTGTCGGACGGCGTCGGCCTCACCACGACCAACGCCGCCGCGACCGACTACACGCTCAAGATCATGACCATCGTCGCGGTGATCTTCACCCCGGTCGTGCTCGCCTACCAGGCGTGGACCTACTGGGTGTTCCGGCGCCGGATCTCCGTGGACCGGATCCCGGCTCCGCTGCCCACACCCACCCGCCGCTGACCCGCCGATGACCAGAACGAGTCGATGAGGCCGACCGACCCGCGTCTGCGACCTCACCTGGCCCCGGCCCGCCTCCCGCTGGCCGGGGTCATGGTGTCGGGGGTCGCGGGCGCCGTCCTGATCGTCGCCCAGGCCTGGTTCGTCACCGGCCTGGTGGTGGCCGTGGTCCGTGACGACCCGCTGGAGCGCTGGGCGCTGGCCGTCGTGCTCGTGTTCGCCGCCCGCGCCGGCGTCTCGTGGGTCTCCGACGTGCTGGCGGCGCGGGCCGCGGCCCTCGTCGGCAACCAGCTCCGGCGCACGGTGGTCGGGGCCGTCCTGCGCCGCCCCCTCGACGGCACGGCGGTCTCCAGCGGCGAGCTGTCGGTGCTGGCGACCCGGGGCGTGGCCGCGGCCGAGCCCTACCTCACGCGCTACCTGCCGGCCGCGGTCCTCGCCGGCATCCTGCCGCTCCTGACGCTCGCCGTGATCGCCACCCAGGACCTGTGGAGCGCCGTGATCGTCGCCTCCACCCTGCCCCTGATCCCGGTCTTCGGCGCGCTGGTCGGTCTCGCGACCCGCGACCGTGCCCAGGAGCAGTGGGCGGCGATGGCGGCGCTGTCCGGCCACTTCCTCGACGTGGTCAAGGGCCTGCCCACCCTGGTCGCGCACCGCAGGGCACGCGCTCAGTCGCGCCGGATCGCGGAGGTCACCGACCGCTACCGCCGCGCCTCGCAGGCCACCCTGCGGCTGGCGTTCGCCTCCTCGGCCGTGCTCGAGCTGGTCGCCACCCTCAGCGTCGCGCTGGTGGCGGTCGTGATCGGCATCCGGCTCGCCGAGGGCCACGTCGGTCTCACCACCGCACTGATCGTGCTGCTGCTCGCGCCGGAGGCCTACTGGCCGCTGCGCCGGGTCGGTGCCGAGTTCCACGCGGCCGCCGAGGGGGTCGCGACCTTCGAGGCGGTGCAGGACCTCCTCGACCGCACGGCGTACGACGACCAGGCGGCGCCGGTGGGCACCGGTGACTCCGGCGAGATGGTGGTCGCCGACCTGACCGTGACCTACCCCGGGCGCACCATCGCGGCCGTGGAGCACCTCACGGCCGCCCTCCCGGCCCGTGGCGTCACGGTCGTCACCGGCCCCTCGGGCTGCGGGAAGTCCACGCTGCTCTCGGCGGTCGCGGGCCTGCTCCCGGCCACCGGCGGCTCGGTCACCGTCGACGACCGCCCCTGCGTAGGCACCGCGTGGCAGTCGCAGGTGGCCTGGCTCCCCCAGCGACCCGTCTTCCTCGCCGCCAGCGTCGCGGAGAACCTGCGGCTGGCGCGACCCGACGCCACCGACGACGAGCTGTGGGCGGCCCTCGACCAGGTGGCTCTGGCCGAGCGGGTCCGCCACCTCCCAGGTGGGCTCGCCGCCGGCGTCACCGAGGACGGCACCGCCCTGTCCGCCGGCGAGCGGGCACGGCTCGCCCTGGCCCGCGTGGTGCTGGCCCGGCGGCCGTGGACGCTGCTCGACGAGCCGACCGCCCACCTCGACGAGCTCACCGAGCGGATCATCGCCGACACCATCGTCGAGCTCGGGCGGACCGGGGCAGTGGTCGTGGTCGCCCACCGGCCCGCTCTCGTCGCGCTCGCCGACCACGTCCTCGAGCTGTCCGTCCCGGTGCGTCCCGACCTCGCCCGGCCGGCCACGATCCCCGGCGCACGTACGACGGGCGCGGTGGCGCCGCTGCCGGAGGCCGACCCCGAGCCCGGCGACCCCCCGTCCCTGTGGTCGAGCATCGTGATCGGCTCGCTGGCCTCCAGCTCCGGCGTCGCCCTCACTGCGACCGCGGGCTGGCTGATCGTCCAGGCCTCCACCCGTCCGCCGGTGCTGACCCTGATGGTGGCGATCGTGGGCGTCCGGCTCTTCGGCCTGGCCCGGCCGGTGCTGCGCTACGTCGAGCGGCTGCGGTCGCACGACACCGCCCTGCGGATGCTCGCGGAGCGCCGGGTCCAGGTGTACGACGCCGTCGTACCGCTGACGCCCGGACGGCTCGGGCGGCGCCGTGGCGACGTGCTCGCCTCGATCGTCGACGACGTCGACAGCGTGGTCGACCGTGAGCTGCGGGTGCGGCTCCCGGTCCTCGGCTACCTGGGCGTGGTCGCGGTCGCCACCGCCGTCGCGACCCTGCTGCTGCCCTGGGCCGGCCTCGTCGTGGCCGGCATCGCTCTGGTCGGCACCGGCACCGGCTTCCTGCTCGCCCGGCTCGGCGCCGGCCGCCGCGAGCGGGTCGGGGTCTCCCTGCGCGCCGAGCTGTCCGCCGCCGTCGTCGAGGTGACCCAGGTCGCGCCCGAGCTGGTGATGTGGCAGGCCGAGGACGCCGCCGGCCGCCGGGTAGCCGCTGTAGGGGGGCGGCTGACCGGCGCCGGCGTGCGGGCCAGCCGGTGGCTCGGCGCGGCCCGCGGCTTCGTCCTCCTGTCGTCCGGCGTCGGCGTCGCGACCATGGCGTGGCTGGTCTCGCCCGCGGTCGCCGACGGGCGCCTGTCGGCGCCGATGGCCGCGCTCCTGGTGCTGGTCCCGCTCGCGCTGGCCGAGGCCGCCACCGTCGTCGTGGACGGCGGTGCCCTGTCGGCCCGCACCGACGCGGCCGCGGCACGGCTGCACCGGCTCGAGCGCCAGTCCCCCGCCGTACGCGACGTCATGGGCCGCCCGCTGCCCGCCTCGTCGGCCATGGCCCTGCGCGAGGTGTCGGCGGGCTGGGAGCGCGACCTGCCGTGCCTGCACGGGCTGTCCCTCGACCTCGAGCCCGGCGCCCGGGTCGCGGTGGTCGGCCGCTCCGGGTCGGGCAAGAGCACCCTGGCGGCGCTGATGCTGCGCTTCCTCGACCCCAGCACCGGCATGGTCACCATGGCCGGGACCCGGCTCGACGACCTCGCGCTGGACGACGTACGCCGGCGGGTCGGCCTGGTCGACGACGACCCCCACGTGTTCGCCTCCACCCTGGTCGAGAACGTCCGCCTCGCCCGCCCCGCCGCCACCGACGACGACGTCGAGGTCGCGCTGCGGCGGGCCCGCCTGGGGCCCTGGCTCGACTCGCTGCCCGACGGGCTGCACACCTGGCTCGGCGACGGGCACGCCCAGGTGTCCGGGGGCGAGCGCGCCCGGCTGGCGGTCGCCCGCTCGGTCCTGGCCGACCAGCCGGTGCTGGTCCTCGACGAGCCGACGGCCCACCTCGACCACGCCACCGCGGTCGAGCTGGCCCACGAGATCCTCGACGCGCCCGGCGGGCGCAGCGTCCTGTGGATCACCCACGAGCCGGTCGGGCTCGACCTCGTCGACCGCACCATCGACCTGGACGGCGCGCCGCCGACCTCGTCGCGGGTTCCCAAGGGCCTATGAGCCCCCGCCAAGCGGAGGTCGACCCGGGTCGACGGGGGCCCTTGGTCCCTGACGGCCGGGCCCTCGGCCCGTTCTGTGATCCGTTCCGAAGAGACAGGCTCGATGCATGGACACCAACACGCACCCTGCTGGAGCCGTCGTCGTCGGCGTCGACGGGTCCGACCACTCCGAACGTGCCGTCGACTGGGCAGCCGTCCAGGCCCACCGGGAGGGACGGCCGCTGGTGCTGGCACACGGCACCGGGACCCTGGGCCGCGGACCCACCGCCGGGACCGCCTACCTGCTCGAGGCCGACCCGCATGCCGGCCGGGTGCTCCATGAGCTCAGCGTCGCCGGCCACGAGCTGGTCGAGCACGCCGCGGCCCGGGTCACCGAGCGGTTCCCCGACCTGAGCGTCCATACCGTCGTACGCACCGCGCACCCGCGCCAGGTCCTCCTCGAGCTGTCGCGCGACGCGGCCCTCCTCGTGGTCGGCTCGCGCGGTCACGGACCGCTGCGCAGCGTGCTCCTGGGCTCGGTCAGCGTGGGCCTGGCGCGCGAGGCGTCGTGTCCCGTCGTCGTGATCCGGCCCCACAACCAGGGACTGGTGCGCCAGGGCGTCCTGGTCGGCGTCGACGGCACCGCCGACTCCAGCCCGGTGCTGGAGTTCGCCTACCGCTACGCCTCCACCCACGACCTGCCCCTGACCGTGCTCTACAGCGTCTGGGACCTGATCGCGACCACGGGTGACAGCATCGGAGAAGACAGCCCGGACCCCGGCATCGAGGACGCGCGGATCCGCGTGGCCGAGTCGATCAGCGGGTTCGGCGAGCGCTACCCCGACGTGCGCGTGCGCCAGACCGTCACCCGGGGCCTGCCCACCGCGGCCCTGACCACCGCAGCCGAGCGGATGGACCTGGTCGTCGTCGGACGGCA
Source organism: Nocardioides sp. (assembly GCA_041662925.1). Taxonomy (GTDB): domain Bacteria; phylum Actinomycetota; class Actinomycetes; order Propionibacteriales; family Nocardioidaceae; genus Nocardioides. The sequence continues at coordinate 6,376 of JBAZRQ010000076.1, forward strand.
CCACCGCAGCGGCCTGGGCAACGTGCTCCTCGGCTCCGTCGCGGCCAACGTCGTCGAGCACGCCAGCTGCGTCGTGGCGATCGTCCCCGTCGAGACGGTCCTGGCCCGCAGCGGGTCGAACGGCTCCGCCGTCGGCTGACCGTGGAAGGACTTCGTCCTTCCAATGGGAGTCACCAACTCACCGACATCCGCGCTGACCCGCCCGGAAGTTTCGGGCGGGTCAGTGGTTGGTGGGGGCGTCACGCGCGGCCAGCACCTGCTCGCGCAGGATGTCGGCGTGCCCGCAGTGCTGGGCGATCTCCCGCAGCATGTGCAGGTAGATCCACCGCATCGGCAGCGGTCCGCGACGGTTGCCGCTGACGACGTCCTCGATGTCCAACGCCGCCGCGGCCACGCGGGACGCGGCGCACGCCTCGGCGTACGCCGCCCGGACCGACTCGATGGTGTCGTCCGGGGTGAGCGTGAAGGACGCGTCGACCGTGGTGGGGATGCCGATCTCCTTGCGGGAGCGGCCGGTGACGGCTTCGTCGAACCACACCCGCTCGACGAACGTCGCATGCTTGACCAGGCCCAGCAGGGTCGTCAGCGACGGCACCAGCCGTCGGCGCGCCTCCTCCTCGGTCAGCCCGTCGAGGCTGTCGAGCATCGCCTGGCGGTGGTGGTCGAGGAACTCCTCGAGCTGGTCACGCAGCGTGGCGCCGTACGTCGGGTCGCGGTGGTGCCGGTGGTGGGCAGGGGTCACGCGGCCAACCTACCGAGGGCGGGCCTGGAGGTTCCGGGGGTTTCGCCGTCGTTCCGGGGAGTTGCAACTGCCCGGAACGACGGGGATCTCAGCAGCTGCTGAGATCCGCCGCTCAGCGAGGCGCCTGCAGCAACGCCCCCGCGTGACCAGGCAGGGTCAACCGAGGCCCGTCGAGCTCGGCGCCGGACTCGGTCATGAAGAGCAGGTCGCCGGGCCGTACGTCGACCACGCGCGGCTCGTCGGAGAGGTTGACCGCG
>JBAZRQ010000077.1:0-7262 GCA_041662925.1 Nocardioides sp.
CGCTGCACGGCCAGAGCGGGCCCGTGCGGGTCGAGGATCGCAGCTACACCCACGAGCTGAGCCACCTGTTCGTGCAGAGCGCGGTGAGCGCCGGGCTGAAGCCGACCGACGACTTCAACGGTGCCGATCAGGAGGGAGCCGGGCTCTACCAGGTGACCTGCAAGGGCGGGCGTCGCTGGTCGACCAACGAGGGCTACCTGCGGCCTGCGCGCACCCGGCCCAACCTCACCGTGGCCACAGGGGCGCTGGCCTCCCGGGTCGAGATCGACGGCGACCGCGCCACCGGCGTGACGTTCCGGCAGAGCGGTGCCGAGCACACCGTCACCGCGTCGCGCGAGGTGCTGCTCTGCGGCGGCGCGGTCAACAGCCCGCAGCTGCTGATGCTCTCCGGCGTCGGCCCGGGCGCCCACCTGGCCGAGGTGGGGGTGACCGCCAAGGTGGAGCTCGGCGGGGTCGGCAGCAACCTGCAGGACCACCCGGTCGTGCCGATGCTCTGGTACACCCGGGGCACCACCGACCTGGCCCAGCTCAACAACGTCGCCAACTTCCTGCGCTGGAAGGTCCGCGGCACCGGTCCGCTGTCGTCCAACGTGGGTGAGGCGGGTGCGTTCTTCGCCAGCCGCGAGGGCCTGACCGCCCCGGACATCCAGATCCATGCCGCCCCGTCCGGCTTCTACGACAACGGCATGCACGAGCCGACCAGCCGGATGTTCACCGCGGCCCCGACCCTGGTGTCGGTGCAGAGCCGCGGCTCGGTCCGGCTGCGCTCGGCCGACCCGTCCTGGCACCCGGCCATCGACGCCGCCTACCTCGAGGACCAGAGTGACCTCGACGCCCTGCTCGCGGGAGCCCGTCGTACCTGGGAGATCTGCACCCAGGGCGCGCTCGGCGACTACCTCGACCGGCCGTGGAACCTGCCCGACGACCCGTCCGACGACGACCTGCTCGAGCACATCCGCACCTGGACGCAGACGCTCTACCACCCGGTGGCGACCTGCGCGATGGGCAGCGGCGACGACGCCGTCGTCGACGCCTCGCTGCGGGTGCGCGGGGTCGAGGGGCTGCGCGTCGTGGACGCCTCGGTCATGCCCGCCGTCCCCCGCGGCAACACCAACGCCCCGACCATCATGATCGCCGAGAAGACCGCCGACGAGATCAGGAAGAACCGATGACCCTCCAGGACACGCACGCCCAGACCGAGACTTTCGAGTCGCTCAACCCGATCACCGGGGACGTCGTCGGCACCCATCCCGTGCACACCGCCGACGACGTGGTGGCCGCCGTCGCCCGCGCCCGGGAGGCCGCCGCGTGGTGGTCGGCGCTGTCGTACGACGAGCGGGCGCGGCACCTGACCACCTGGAAGGGCGTGGTCACCCGGCGCCTCGCGCAGCTGGCCGACGTCATGCACCAGGAGACCGGCAAGCCCCACGGCGACGCGATGCTCGAGGCGGCGCTGGCCATCGACCACCTCGCGTGGGCGGCCGGGCACGCCGAGAAGTTCCTCAAGCGGCGCCGGGTGCCGTCCGGCCTCTTGATGAGCAACCAGGCCGCCAGCGTGGCCTACCGCCCGCTGGGCGTGATCGGCGTGATCGGTCCGTGGAACTACCCCGTGTTCACGCCGATGGGCTCCATCGCCTACGCGCTGGCCGCCGGCAACGCGGTCGTCTTCAAGCCGAGCGAGTACACCCCCGGTGTGGGCGAGTGGCTGGCCCGCACCTTCGTCGAGGCGGTCGGCCGACCGGTCTTCCAGGTGGTCACCGGGCTCGGCGACACCGGCGCCGCGCTGTGCCGTGCCGGCGTGGACAAGGTGGCGTTCACCGGCTCGACCGCGACCGGCAAGCGGGTGATGGCCGCCTGCGCCGAGACGCTGACGCCGGTCGTGATCGAGGCCGGCGGCAAGGACGCCGTGATCGTCGACGCCGATGCCGACATCGACGCGGCCGCCGACGCCACGCTCTGGGGGGCCTGCTCCAACGCCGGCCAGACCTGCGCCGGCGTCGAGCGCGTCTACGTCCACGAGCGGGTCTACGACCAGTTCCTCGACGCGCTGGTCGAGAAGGCACGCGGCGTGCGGGCCGACGCCGGCTCCGACTCGCAGCTCGGCCCGATCACCATGCCCAAGCAGCTCGACGTGATCCGCAGCCACATCCAGGACGCGCTCGACCGGGGCGGTCGCGCGGTGGTCGGCGGCATCGACGCCGTGGGCGAGCGCTTCGTGCAGCCGACCATCCTGGTCGACGTACCCGAGGACTCCCTGGCCGTGCAGGAGGAGACGTTCGGCCCGACGGTGACGGTGGCGAGGGTGCGCGACATGGACGAGGCGATCGACCGCACCAACGCGACCCGCTACGCCCTGGGCTCCACCGTCTTCTCCAAGGCGCGCGGCATGGAGATCGCCGAGCGGATCCGCTCCGGCATGACCGCGATCAACGGCATGATCACGTTCGCGGCGATCCCGTCGCTGCCGTTCGGCGGGGTGGGCGACTCGGGCTTCGGCCGGATCCACGGGCCGGACGGGCTGCGTGAGTTCACCTACCCGAAGGCGATCTCGCGCCAGCGCTTCAAGCCGGTGCTGGCCCTGACGTCGTTCGCTCGCACCGAGAAGGCCGACCAGCAGCTCGCCTCGATCATGGCGATCCTGCACGGCCGGGGCGGCACGATCCCGAAGGACTGACCAGACCCTTGGGTCAGGCGTCCGTGGCGGCGCCGGACTCCGCCGCGGCGGCGGCGATCTGGCGCCGTACGTCGTCCATGTCGAGGCCCTTCACGCCCGTGATCACCTGCTCCAGCGCCTGCGGGGGCAGGGCGCCCGGCTGGGCGAAGACCAAGATGCCCTCGCGGAACGCCATCAGGGTGGGGATCGACTGGATGCCCGCGGCCGAGGCGAGCTCGTGCTGCTCCTCGGTGTTGATCGACCCGAACGTCACGTCGGGGTGGGCCTCGGAGGCCTTCTCGTAGGTCGGGGCGAACTGCTGGCACGGGCCGCACCAGCTCGCCCAGAAGTCGACGAGGAGGATGTCGTCCCCCTCGACGTGCGAGTTGAAGTTGTCGTTGGTCAGCTCGATGGTGGCCATCACCCCACCGTACGACGGGTTCGGCTCAACTCAAGGCCTCAGGGCAAGGCGTCAGCGCAAGGCGTAGGTGGCCAGCGAGACGCTGACGTAGTGGCTCACGAAGGCCAGGATCGTGAACGTGTGGAAGATCTCGTGGAAGCCGAACCACTGGGGCCAGGGGTTGGGGCGCTTGAACCCGTAGACCACGCCGCCGACCGTGTAGAGCGCGCCGCCGACCGCGACCAGCACCAGCACCGCTGTGCCCATGTGGGAGTCGAGCCGTGAGGCGCCGTCGATGAAGCCGGGGAGGAAGAAGACCGCGGCCCAGCCGAGCCCCATGTAGAGGGGGGTGTAGAGCCAGCGGGGGGCGTCGGTCCAGAAGACCCGGAACAGCACGCCCAGGAGGGCGCAGGTCCACACCGTGGTGAGCAGCACCACGCGCTCGGTGCCCTCGAGCAGGATCAGCGTCAGCGGCGTGTAGGAGCCGGCGATCAGCACGAAGATGTTGGCGTGGTCGAAGGCTCGGAGCCTGGCCCAGGTCTTCGGGGACCACGTGCGCGTGTGGTAGAGCGCGGAGACGCCGAACAGCAGCAGCGCGCTGGCCGCGAAGACCGTGGAGCCCCAGCGGGTCGTGGCGTTGGGGGACAGCACGATCAAGACGATGCCGCCGGCCAGCGCCAGGGGCGTGAGGACGAGGTGCATCCAGCCGCGGAGCTTGGGCTTCACCTCTTGGATCGTCTCGTGGATCGACTCTTGGATCGACCCCAGCCCTGCGCGCATCGCCTCGTTGGCGTGGTGGAGGGGCTGGTTCATGTCTCGACAGTACCCAGAGTCAGGCGGAAAGTGACAAGGAAGGGGTGAACGTCTCGTGTCAACGTGGCCGTCCGAGCCCCTACCATCGGAGACATGGACTGGAAGGGCGGACTCCGGCGGGTGATCTACCCCGCCTACGAGTCGCGACTTCTGCGCCGGCTGCCCGACAACCTTCCCCAGCACGTCGGCGTCATGCTCGACGGCAACCGGCGGTGGGCCAAGGCGGTGGGCCGCGACACCGCCAGCGGGCACCGGGCCGGTGCGGCCAACATCGAGCCGCTGCTGGGCTGGTGCGACGAGGTGGGGATCCAGGTGGTCACCCTCTGGCTGCTCTCCACCGACAACCTCAACCGCCCCGAGGCCGAGCTCGCCCCGCTGCTCCAGATCATCGAGGAGGCCGTCGACTCGCTGGCCGACCAGCGCCGCTGGCGCCTCCACCCCGTCGGTGCCCTCGACCTGCTGCCCGCCCACACCGCCGAGCGGCTCAAGGCCGCCGCCGAGGCCACCCGCGACGTCGACGGGATGCTCGTCAACATCGCGGTCGGGTACGGCGGGCGGCGCGAGATCGCCGACGCCGTACGCAGCCTGCTCCACGAGCACGCCGCGATGGGCACCTCGCTGGAGGACCTCGCCAACCTGATCGACGTCGAGCACATCTCCGACCACCTCTACACCAAGGGCCAACCCGACCCCGACCTGGTGATCCGCACGTCCGGTGAGCAGCGGTTGGGCGGCTTCCTGCTGTGGCAGAGCGCCAAGTCGGAGTTCTACTTCTGCGAGGCCTACTGGCCGGAGTTCCGGCGCGTCGACTTCCTGCGCGCGATCCGCGCCTACGCCCTGCGCGAGCGCCGCTACGGCTCCTGAGCTCGCCTGCTCCCGACCCGCACCCGTAACCCAGCCTTCATCACGCGTTCGGGCGTGTCGCCGGGAGACCGCCCGGTGCCGGGCGTACTTTCGCTGCAATGGCGAGTGGGGAAGCTCGCCACATCGGAGGCCCGTTCGTGATCGCTCACGACCAGCTCGCTGGTACGAAAAGGCAGGTCCACGCCTGTCCTTCGTCGCCCGTGACCGGATGCCGGCACTCCGGCGTTCGGGTCCCTCGGTCCAACTTCGCTGACTAGGGCCGGGCGACGAGTGCGCGCGCCGACCCGTGAGGGGTGACCCGTGCCGACCGAGGCCACACAGTCCCAGAGCTCAGCCGAAGCGATCCGCACCTACGTCATCGACACCAGCGTGCTGCTGGCCGACCCTGGCGCGTTGCACAGGTTCGAGGAGCACGAGGTCGTCCTGCCCGTAGTCGTGATCACCGAGCTGGAGGGAAAACGGCACCACCCCGAGCTCGGCTTCTTCGCCCGCTCCGCGCTGCGCATGCTCGACGAGCTGCGCGCCGTCAACGGCCGCCTCGACGAACCGGTCCCGGTCGGCGACCTCGGCGGCACCGTCCGCGTCGAGCTCAACCACACCGATCCCAACGCGCTGCCGTCCGGCTTCCGGCTCGGCGACAACGACACGCGGATCCTCGCGGTGGCGCGCAACCTCGCCGACGAGGGCCACCGGGTCACCCTGGTCTCCAAGGACCTGCCGCTGCGGATCAAGGCCTCCGCGGTCGGTCTCGACGCCGAGGAGTACCGCGCCGAGGGAATCAGCGACTCCGACACCGGCTACACCGGGATGATGGAGCTCGACGTCGAGGCGGCCCAGCTCGACGAGCTCTACGACGACGGCGTGCTCGACCTCGACTCCGCCCGCGGGCTCCCGTGTCACCAGGGCCTGGTGCTGCTCTCCGACCGGGGTACGGCGCTCGGCCGGGTCGGCCCGGACAAGCAGGTCCACCTCGTGCGCGGCGACCGTGAGGCGTTCGGCATCCACGGCCGCAGCGCGGAGCAGCGGATCGCGCTGGAGATGCTGCTCGACCCGGAGGTCGGCATCGTCTCGCTCGGCGGTCGGGCCGGCACCGGCAAGTCGGCGATGGCTCTGTGCGCCGGCCTCGAGGCGGTGCTCGAGCGCGGCCATCACAAGAAGGTCGTCGTGTTCCGCCCGCTGTTCGCGGTGGGCGGCCAGGAGCTCGGCTACCTGCCCGGCTCCGAGTCGGAGAAGATGTCGCCCTGGGGCCAGGCGGTGTTCGACACGCTCGGCGCCATGACCTCCAAGGAGGTCATCGACGAGATCCTCGACCGGGGCATGCTCGAGGTGCTGCCGCTGACCCACATCCGCGGGCGGTCGCTCCACGACGCCTTCGTGATCGTCGACGAGGCGCAGTCGCTGGAGCGCAACGTGCTCCTGACCGTGCTCTCGAGGATCGGTGCCAACTCCAAGGTGGTGCTCACCCACGACGTCGCCCAGCGCGACAACCTGCGGGTCGGGCGTCACGACGGCGTTGTCGCCGTGATCGAGAAGCTGAAGGGGCACCCGCTGTTCGCCCACGTCACGCTCACCCGCTCCGAGCGCTCGCCGATCGCGGCGCTGGTCACGGAGATGCTGGAGAACGTCACCGTCTGAGCCTCGCCTGGGCCTGCTGTGCCCCATGAGCCCTCCTGTGGCTCATGGGGCACGGTGTGGTGCATCCCTCCGTCGGTTTTGCCACCACTTCGGCCGTTCGGTTTGCACGCCCCTCGTGCCTCGGGCATGGTGGACCGAGATCATTTCGTGACCTAACGGCGACTCGCTCCGTTGTCACACCAACGCCCCGTGTCGTCTACCTCTGGACTACCTCTCTGTGTCGAAGCACGTCAAGCACGTCCCCAAGCACCGCGGCCCGGTCACCCGGCCCGCTCTCGTCGAGGCCCCCCGCAAGGCGCTGCGCAACACCGTGATCCTGTCCTCCGTGGCCGTCGCGGCCACCGGCGCCACGGTGACCACGGGCCTGCTGGGCCAGTCCCCGGCGGAGTCGGCCACCTCCGGCGACACCCGCCCGGCGTCGGCCGCGCAGGCGTCCGGCGCGTCGGGCGCGTCCGGCGCCCTGAGCTCGCTCAGCCAGCGCGGCCTCGCCACCCGCGACGCCGCCGTCTCGCGCTCCTCCGACCGCCCCCGCTCGGCAGACCCGGCCAAGGCCGCCTCGCTGCTGAAGACCGACAGCCCCGCGATGACCCGCACCGAGGACCTCTCCGACGACGACCCGCGCGAGATCGGCCGGGCCCTGCTCGCCGAGTTCGGCTTCTCCTCCGACCAGTTCGGCTGCCTCGACTCGCTGTGGACGCGCGAGTCCAACTGGACCTGGAACGCCGACAACCCGTCGTCCTCGGCCTACGGCATCCCGCAGGCGCTGCCCGGCTCCAAGATGTCCTCCGCCGGCGCCGACTGGGCCACCAACCCGGTCACCCAGATCCGCTGGGGCCTCGGCTACATCGAGGACCGCTACGGCAGCCCGTGCGGCGCCTGGAGCCACAGCCAGTCCAA
>JBAZRQ010000078.1:0-7249 GCA_041662925.1 Nocardioides sp.
GAGATGGGCGCCCGCTCAGGTGTCGCAGGAGGAATCAGCGGTGCCGAGGAAGGCCGGCAGGTCGGCGATGATGAGCGTGTGGGAGGCGAGAAGGTCGCTGACCACGATGGTTGGTTCGACCCACATGTGCCCGCCTGCTGAGGTGCATCCGGACTTGCGGAACACCACTCGCATGCCGACCAGCTGGTCGGCGCCTGGCTCGAGTGGCTCACCGAGATCGGCCACCGCGTCGAGGTCGCCGTCGGCTGCGACCGCGTCAGCGCCGAGGTGAGTGACGCGGAAGCCGGCGCCGCCACCGGGTCCGCCGACCGGCACCGAGATCTGGTCGAGTGTGACCTCGCGGTCGCTGTTGTTGGTCACCCTGATCGTCAGCGTGCAGGCGAAGCCCTCAGTCATCGGGATCGCTACCCGCTCGAAAGCGGTGATCGGGTCCCTGACGGTGGTGGGCTCGGTGCCCTCGCACTGGGGGACTCCGGTGGCAGCAATGACGCGAACCACCGATCGATGGCCCACCCACCAGAGCGCGGTGGGCACGACCGTGACCAACACAGCCAGGACGAGACCAGAGATGAGAAGCGTGCGCGCTGAACCTGGTGAGCGGCTTGCCGAGTCGAGCACGATGCCATCCTGCCGCATCGCGTGTTCGCGCGTGGGACGGCGCCGCGCCGTCGTCCCCACAAATGCAGCGAACCCCTGCCCGCAGGCGAGGGGTTCAGTGCAACGTGCCGAGCGGATGCTCAGGCGTTGGGGCGCTTGCCGTGGTTAGCGGCCTTCTTCTTGCGAGCGCGGCGCTTGCGTCCGGTCTTGCCCATGGTGTCCTCCTGGAATCGGTCTCGACCCAACGAGGGCCACGGGACAGTCTCCCAAACTTCAGGACTCAGGCGAAATCCGGCTCAGGAAACGGTCGGCGTCGACCACCACGCGGGTGATCTCGCCGGTGGCCACGACCTTGCCCGGGGCGCCGTCGTCGAGGTGTCGGGCAGCCACGGTGAAGCGGTGCAGGCGGCCGTCGACGTACGACGCCGAGGCGCTGACCTCGACCTCCTGGCCCACCGGGCTGGCGGCGAGGTGCTCGAGGGCGACCCTGGTGCCGACGCTGGTCGAGCCGGCCTCCAGCGAAGGCTCCAGCGCGGCACAGGTCGCCGCCTCCAGCCAGGCGAGCAGCCGTGGGGTGCCCAGCACGGACAGGGTCCCCGAGCCGACGGCGAGAGCGGTGTCGGCGTCGGTGACGGTGAACGTCCGGGCGGCGGTCAGGGTGGTCATCGGGTCTCCTCGGTGGGGAAGGTGAGCAGGTAGGCCAGCAGCTCGACGCCCGGCAGCGGCGACCAGTCCCGGGCGGGGTCACGCTCGAAGCCGACTCGCTCGTAGAGCCGGTGCGCGCCCGTCATCTCCTTCATGCTGCACAGCACGACTGCGGCGGCCCCGGCGTCGCGGAACCGCTGGAGGGTCAGGTCGACCAACGCCCGCCCGACGCCGCGGCCCTGCGCGTCCGGGTCGACGGAGAGCATCCGGAACTCACCCTCGCCGGGTCGGGCCAGCTCGCGCCAGGGCGAGCCGACGGTACAGATGGTGACCGAGCCGAGCACCCGCCCCGACTCCTCGGCGACCCACAGCTCGGCGTCGCGGTCACGTCCGGCGGCGTCGGCGAGGTGCTCGACGTAAGCAGTGTCCGGCCCGTCCTGGCTCAGGAAGGGCGCGTAGGCGGCCACGGTGACCCGCCCGACGACCGCGTGGTCGTCGGGCGTGGCCCGCCGCAGCTGCATCAGATCCCGAAGGTGTTGCGGGGGTAGGCCGCGTTGACGTCGGTGATGACGTTGACGAGGTAGGGGACGTTGGACTCGAAGGCGCGGTCGATCGCGGACCCGATGTGACGCGGGTCGGTGACGGTCTCGCCGGCACCTCCGAGCGCCTTCACCACCTCGTCGTACGCCGTGCGCGGGGCGAGGTCGGCGATCACGTCGTAGCCGTAGAGCATCTGCATGGGCCCCTTCTCCAGGCCCCAGGCGGAGTTGTTGCCCATCACCATGACCACCGGCAGGTTGTGGCGGACCAGGGTGTCGACGTCCATCAGCGAGAAGCCCGCTGCGCCGTCGCCGAGCAGCAGCACGACCTGCGACGACGGGCGGGCGAGACGGGCGGCGATCGCGGAGCCGAGGCCCGCGCCGAGGCAGCCGTAGGGGCCGGGGTCGAGCCAGCCGCCGGGGCGCTTGGGCTCGACGAACTTGCCGGCGAAGCTCACGAAGTCACCGCCGTCGCCGATCACGACCGCGTCGTCGGCCAGCCGGGGAACCAGCTCGCCGTAGATACGGGCCGGGTGGATCGGGTCGGCCTCGGCACCGAGCAGCTCGCGGTCGCGGGCGGTGGCCGCGGCGACGGTGTCCTGGAGGCTGGAGACCCAGGCGGTCCAGTCGGGCTTGTTGCCGCGCTCGAGCCCGGTCTGCAGGCCGTCGAAGACCGAGGTCAGGTCGCCGGACACGGACGCCGCGAGCTTGGCGTGGCCCGACACCTGGCCGGGGGAGTCGGCGATGTGCACGACCTGCGCGGGCTCGGCGCCGTCCTTGCCGCCGAAGATGCCGTAGCCGACACGGAAGTCGAGCGGGGTTCCGACCACGACCACCAGGTCGGCGCCGGAGAGCGCCTGGCTGCGAGCCTTGGTCGCGAGCAGCTTGTGACCGCCCGGGATCACGCCGCGGCCCATGCCGTTGGTGATGGTCGGGACGCCGACGGCCTCGACGAAGCGCAGCGCGGCCTCCTCGGCGCGGTCGGCCCAGACATCGGTGCCGAGGACCAGCACCGGGCGGCTGGCGGCGGCGAGGAGCCCCGCGATCCTGGACACGGCGTCACCGTCGGGCTCGGCGCCGCGGGTCGACGAGGCGGTGGGCGCGGGACCGGAGGCCGAGTTGAAGAACTCGTCCATCGGGATGTCGACGAAGACCGGGCCGCGGTGCGAGGAGCCGGCCGCGGCGAACGCGCGGTCCATGCCCGGCAGGATGTCCGCGGCGGTGTGGAGCGTGGTGGCGAGCTTGGAGACCGACTCGACGATCGGCGGCTGGTCCAGCTCCTGCAGGCTTCCGCTGCCCCAGCGGTTGGCCGGCGCGCGGCCCCCGACGACGACCATGGGGGAGCCGGCGAACTGCGCCTGGGCGATCGCGCTGATGCCGTTGGTGACGCCGGGCCCCGCGGTGAGCACGGCCAGTCCGGGCACCCGGGTCAGCTTGCCGGTCGCCTCGGCCGCGAACGCCGCGGTCTGCTCGTGTCGTACGTCGAGCAGCTTCATCGGCGGATCGGCCTTGACCGCGCCGTCGTACATCGGGAACACGTGGGCCCCCGACAGGGTGAACATGGTCTCCACGCCGTAGGCGCGGGCGACGGCCACGGCGAGCTCGCCGGAGTGTCCTTCGAGGGTGCCGTCGGTGGTCTGCTCCTGAGTCATGCCCGCAGGCTACTTCGACCCCAGGTAGTGCGGGTTGGTGGACCGCAGAGCGTCGACGAGCAGCAGCATCAGGTCGGCCCGTACGGCGGGTGGCCGCTGCCCGAGGGCGAGCTGCAGGTAGAGCGCCCGGAGGAAGGCCTCGGCGTTGCCGCCGACGAGGTAGGGGTCGCGGTCCTCGCCCCAGGGGCGGGCGCGTGCGGTCTCGGCCAGCGTCTCGATCCACGGCTCGACGATGTCCAGCGGCACCCGGTCGCGGCGCAGGATGCTCATCGCGGCCAGCGCCAGGCGGTCGGGCTCACCGGCCGTGAACAGCACGTCGACCGGCTGGCACAGCCGCTCGCCGATCACGTCCATGATGACCACCAGCTCGGCGGCACCGACGTGCGGCGACTCGGCGAGCGTGCCGAGGGCGTCGGCGCCGTGCGCGATGGCGTGGGCCCAGCCCTTGCCCGGCACGAAACCGCGCAGGTCGCGCTCCTGGAGGATCCACGTGGCAACCCGGTCGCCCCAGTCGAGCACCGTGCCGCCGGGGACCAGCGGACGCTCGTTGTCGCGTTGGATGCACTCGCCCAGCACCAGCACGGAGAAGCTGCGCCGGAAGACCGTGTCGGTGCCGGTCTCGCCCAGGCCGACGCGGAGCCCCGCCGCCATGCCGTCGCCCAGCCCCCGCAACAGGTCGTCGTAGACACCGCGCTCGACCCAGGTCGCCAGCGCCGGCAGGGCGAGCCCGTCGCGCAGGTCGGGGTCGACGTCGCCCAGCAACCGGGTCAGCTCGGCCGTCAGGTCGGCCAGGGGGCGGTCCGTGGGTACTGCGAAGTCGTCTTCATGGACTTGCTTCCAGTACGCCCGAGACATGCGGGCCATACTGCCAAAGACCTGGCGCCCCGTCGCCCCGGGGTCTCATCACCCTAGGCTGGCTCGGTGCCCTCCCTGATCGAGCTCGTGCGAAGCCACACGGACCTCGACGAGGACGACGTGGCCTGGTTGCAGCTGCTCATGGCGGACTGGCAGATCATCGCCGACCTGTCCTTCGCCGATCTCGTGCTGTGGCTCCCCGACCAGCGCGGCAACGGGTTCTGGGCGGGCGCCCAGATGCGGCCGACGACCGGCCCCACGGCCTACGTCGACGACATCGTGGGGACCTTCGTGCCGGCCGGCCGCCGCGCGATGCTCGACGAGGCCTGGTCGCAGGGCCGGCTCGTGCGCGAGGGGGACCCCGAGTGGCGCGACGACGTGCCGGTGCGGGTCGAGACCATCCCCGTACGGCGCGCCGGGCGCGTCATCGCCGTCATCGCGCGCAACACCAACCTGCTCGGGGTGCGCACGCCCAGCAGGCTCGAGCTGTCCTACCTCCAGACCGCCGCAGACCTGACCCAGATGATCGCCGCCGGGTACTTCCCGTCGGTCGGCCAGCGCAGCGACCACGCCGACTCACCCAGGGTCGGCGACGGCTTCCTCCGGGTCGACGCGGCCGGCCGGGTCGTCTACGCGAGCCCCAACGCGCTGTCGGTCTACCGCAGGCTCGGGCTCTCGGGCGACCTGACCGGCCTGGTCCTGACCGACCTCACCCGCGACCTGGTGCCGCCGCGGCGCCGCCCCGACGAGGAGACGCTGAGCGCGGTGCTCGGCGGCCGGGCGCAGCGCGACACCGAGATCGGCACCGAGCTGGTGTCGCTGATCGTGCGCGCGATCCCGCTGCACCCGCAGGGGGAGCACATCGGCGGCCTGATCCTGGTGCGCGACGTCACCGAGCTGCGCCGGCGCGACCGCGAGCTGGTCACCAAGGACGCGACGATCCGCGAGATCCACCACCGGGTGAAGAACAACCTGCAGACCGTCGCGGCGCTGCTGCGGCTCCAGGCGCGCCGGATCGACTCCGAGGAGGCCAAGCTCGCGCTCGAGGAGGCTGTACGCCGGGTCGGCTCGATCGCGATCGTGCACGAGACGCTCAGTCACGCCGTCGGGGAGACCGTCGAGTTCGACGAGATCGCCGACCGGCTCGGCACGATGGTGGCCGAGGTGGGCTCGCTGGGCGGCCGGGTGCGGGTGCGCCGCGAGGGCACGTTCGGGATCCTGCCCTCGGAGTCGGCCACCGCGCTTGCGATGGTGCTCACCGAGGTGCTGCAGAACGCCGTCGAGCACGGCTACGACGCCGAGGACGCCGAGGCCTCAGGCACGATCACGGTCACCGTGCAGCGCCTGGTGGGGCGGCTGCACATGACCGTCGAGGACGACGGTCGCGGGCTGCCGGCCGACTTCGACCTGGACGGGTCGGCAAGCCTCGGGCTGTCGATCGTCCGCACGCTCGTCGAGTCCGAGCTCGGCGGGGTGCTGGCGATCGGTCCGAACCCGCACGCCAGCGGCACGCGCGCCGAGGTCGACGTACCCCTGGAGTGAGTCGCGGTGCCACCTCGGTCAGGCGGTACGGACGCGGGTGCGCGCGTTGCGGCGCTTGAGCGCCCGCCGCTCGTCCTCGCTGAGCCCACCCCACACGCCGTGGTCCTGCCCCGCCTCGATCGCCCACGCCAGACACTGCTCGCGCACGTCGCAGCGTCGGCACACCTGTTTGGCCTCCTCGATCTGGAGGATGGCCGGACCGGTGTTGCCGATCGGGAAGAACAGCTCCGGGTCCTCATCGAGACACGCGGAACGGTGGCGCCAATCCATGGAGGGTGGATCTCACTTTCGCATTGAGTGCAGGCAGGGGTACTCAGGCCTGCGGGCGCGCGAATAGCCGCAAATGTGAACGGTTTCACGAGCGCTTGAACAGACTCGCAACTAAATCCGTCCGGATCAAGCCTTTTGGGTGGTCGGTTGGGTCACAGGCAGTCCCGCCGGGGAGCCCCGTACGCTGCGAAGGTGCCGGAACCCGCCCCACCGACCGTCCCCGCCAACCCGCCGCCGCTCCTCGTCGCCGCGTCCCTGGTCGCGGTGCAGGGCCTGCTGCTCCTCCTTTTCGCCGTGCTCGAGATCGCCAGCCTGTCGGCGGAGCGGATGTCGATGGGCCTCACCACGAGCGCCTTCTTCCTCGCGTACGGCGCCGCGCTGCTGGGGTGTGCGTGGGCGCTCACCCGGCAGCACGCGTGGGCCCGCGGCCCGGTGCTGCTGACCCAGCTGATCCAGCTCGGGCTGGCCTGGAACCTGCGCGACCAGCCCGGAGTGTCCATCCCGATGGCCGTGGTCGCCCTGATCGTGGTCGCGGGGATGCTGCACCCGGCGACCCAGGACGTGCTCGACGACGACCCCACCCGCAACCGGGGTTGACTAGTCCTGTTGCTCGAGCGAGGCACGCAGCTGGTCGAGCGTGCGGGTCAGCAGCCGGGAGACGTGCATCTGCGAGACGCCGATCTCCTCGGCGATCTGCGACTGGGTCATGTTCTTGAAGAAGCGCAGCAGGAGGATCTTCTTCTCCCGTGCGTCCAGCTTGTCGAGCAGCGGCTTGATCGACTCACGGATCTCGACGTGCTCGAGGCCCTCGTCGTCGATGCCGATCGCGTCGAGCATCGACGCCGCGGAGTCGTCGGAGTCGTCCGAGGCGTCGAGGGAGAGCGTGGAGTAGGCGTTGCTCGACTCGATGCCCTCGACGATCTCCTCGACGGTGCAGCCGATGGTCTCGGCCAGCTCACGCGGGGTGGGGGAGCGGCCCAGCGACTGCGTCAGCTCGGCGGACGCGGCCCCGATCTGCATCCGGAGCTCCTGGAGCCGGCGCGGCACCCGGATCGCCCAGCCCTTGTCGCGGAAGTAGCGCTTGATCTCGCCGATGATGGTCGGCGTCGCGTAGGTGGAGAACTCCACCCCGCGGTCGGTGTCGAAACG
>JBAZRQ010000079.1:0-7227 GCA_041662925.1 Nocardioides sp.
GGCGAACTCGCGCTTCTTCCAGCCGCGCCGCCACAGCGAGTTGTTCTCGTTGACCATGATCCGGCGGACGTAGGCGTCCACCGAGTCGCGGTCGCGCACCTTGTCCCAGGCCAGGTACAGCTTGGCCAGCGACGTCTGGAGGACGTCCTCGGCCTGGTTGCGGTCACCGGTGAGGAGGTACGCCGTGCGCAGCAGCTGTGGCTGCCGGGCGTGGAGGTAGGCCGTGAACTCGGCGTCGCGGGCAGCCGTCTTGGCGCTCATGCCTCCAGTCTCGGGTCTGTCCCGGGTCTGGAGGGGCAACGTCGTCCCTGCGTGGCTCACGTGTCGAAGACGCAAACGCCTCGGAGATGGTTGCAATTTCAGGGTGCGGAACTCGTCCCTCAGGTCCAGCTCCGCGGCCACCGAGACGGCACCGTCGGGCCCGACCCGCACGATGTCGCCGTCAAGGATGCCGAGCAGGTGGGTGGCGTCCTCCCACACGAGCTGGTGCAGTCCTGGCAGGCCACTGGTGCCAGTGCCCGGGATCTCCGTGACGACCGCACCCGTGCGCGCGTCGCGCAGGGTGTCGGGTCGTCCGAGGCCGTCGGTCATGACGTGCAGGTAGCGGCCGTCCGGGCTCAACGACATGGCGTAGATGCCCCGCTCGCGCCACAGCTCCGCCCCCGAGGCGAGGTCGACCACCGCCGTCGTCAGGTCGCCCACGTGACCGGCGACCAGACCACCGGCCGCGTCGACGGCCCAGCGCAGCGGCTCGATCGGCCGGGGTGGGGTGACCAGGTCGGTGACCCACGCCTGCGGGTCGGGGCCGCCCCCGTTGAAGACGACCTCGTCACCGGTCACGGCCACCACCTCCGGCTTGACCTGGTCGACCTCCTGGCTCGCCTCGTCGAGGTGGACCAGGGTCGGGTCGCTCTGGCCGGACTCGGGCGGTGCGAAGGAGGTCCAGGCGGTGGCCCCGTCGGTGCCGGTGGCGAGTCCCGACCCCGTCCAGCTCTCGACGACCTGGCCGTCGGCGTCGTACCGGACCAGACTGACCGAGCCCTCGAAGTAGTCCTCTCCCGCCACCAGGAAGCCCTCGCCGAAGCTGGTGAACTCGCTGATGCCGCGGCCCCCCGGCGGGGTGAAGGTGCCGCCGTCGGGCAGGACGATCTCGGCGTTCACGGCGTACGCGATGCGCGGCGGAGCCGGGGTGGGCGCCGCGGTGTGGGTGGTCTCCGGCGCCGGGAGTGTCGGCGTGGGGCCGGGCGGAGCCGGGTCCGGGTCGGAGTGGTTCGCCACCAGCGTGATCGGCACGGTGACGGCGGCGACCGCTGCGGCGGTGGTCAGTGCCGCTCCGACGCGTCGGCGGCGCCGCAGCCCGCGGGCGGCGATGGCGACCTCGCCTACCGGCGTGGCGTCGTACGGCGTGCGGTCGGCGTGGTGCCGCAGGGCGTCGCGGAGGAGCTCTTCGGGGTCGCTCATCGGGTCTCCTGGGGCAGGTGTGCGCGCAAGGAGGCGATCGCGCGGTGGGCCTGGGACTTGACGGTGCCGACCGAGATGCCCAGCACCTCGGCGGCCTCGGGCTCGGTGAGCTGCTCGTAGTAGCGCAGCACGATCACTGCCCGCTGGCGCGGGGGGAGGGTGGCCACGAACGACCAGACCGCGTCACGCAGCCCGTCGTCGTGGTGGTCGTCCACCGGGCGCTCCGGGACGTCGGCGGTGATGACCTCGCGGCGCCGTACGGTGCGCCGCCACGACGAGCGGTGCTCGTTGACGAGGATCCGGCGCGCGTAGGCGTCGACGTCGTGGCGGTCCTCGAGCCGGTCCCACGCGAGGTAGAGCTTGGCCAGCGTCTTCTGGACGAGGTCGCGGGCGTCGTGGGGGTCGCCGGCGAGCAGGTGCGCGAGACGTTGGAGGGAGGGCTCGCGCGCTACGAGCCATGCCTCGAACTCCGAGCGAGCCTCCACGTGCACCTCCACAACCTCTACACGACCGGGCGACCCATACGGTTGCATGGAAGCCACCACCGGAGCAGGACGAAGGGGAGACGCATGCAGCAGGTCAAGGCGGTTGTCGCACGAGCCAAGGGTGAGCCGGTCGAGCTGGTGACGATCAACGTGCCCGACCCCGGTCCGGGTGAGGCGCTGGTCAAGGTGCAGGCCTGCGGGGTCTGCCACACCGACCTGCACTATCGCGAGGGGGCCATCAACGACGACTTCCCGTTCCTGCTGGGCCACGAGGCCGCGGGGGTGGTCGAGGCGGTCGGTCCCGACGTCACGTCGGTCGCGCCCGGCGACTTCGTGGTCCTCAACTGGCGCGCGGTCTGTGGTGACTGTCGCGCGTGCAACCGCGGTGAGCCGCAGTACTGCTTCGCCACGCACAACGCCACCCAGAAGATGACCCTCGAGGACGGCACCGAGCTGTCGCCGGCGCTGGGCATCGGCGCCTTCGCCGAGAAGACGCTGGTCGCCGCCGGGCAGTGCACCAAGGTCGACCCGTCGGCCCGGGCGGCCGCCGTCGGCCTGCTGGGCTGCGGCGTCATGGCGGGCATCGGCGCCGCGATCAACACCGGCGCGGTGACCCGCGGCAAGTCCGTCGCGGTCATCGGCTGCGGCGGGGTCGGCGTGGCCGCGATCGCCGGCTCGGCGCTGGCGGGCGCGTCCAGAATCATTGCCGTCGACATCGACGCCAAGAAGCTCGAGCAGGCCAAGGCGATGGGCGCGACCCACACCGTCGACTCCTCGGCGGTCGACCCGGTCGCCGCCATCCAGGAGCTCACGGGCGGCTTCGGGGCCGACGTGGTCATCGAGGCCGTGGGCCGTCCGGAGACGTGGAAGCAGGCCTTCTACGCCCGCGACCTGGCCGGGACCGTCGTACTCGTGGGAGTGCCGACGCCGGACATGAAGCTGCCCGACATCCCGTTGATCGACATGTTCGGGCGTGGTGGGTCGCTGAAGTCGAGCTGGTACGGCGACTGCCTGCCCAGCCGCGACTTCCCGATGCTGGTCGACCTCTACCAGCAGGGGCGGCTCGACCTGGACGCGTTCGTGACCGAGGAGATCGGGATCGGCGACGTCGAGGCGGCGTTCGCGCGGATGCATGGCGGCGACGTGCTGCGTTCGGTGGTGATCCTCTAGTGGCCGCACGGATCGACCACGCCGTCTCGTCGGGCACGTTCAGCCTGGACGGCGAGACGTTCGACGTGGACAACAACATCTGGGTGATCGGTGACGACAGCGAGTGCGTCGTGATCGACGCCCCGCACTCGGTCGACGACATCATGGCCGTGGTGGGGGAGCGGAAGGTCAAGGCGATCCTGCTGACCCACGCCCACGACGACCACTGCCGGGTCGCCCCGGCGCTGCGCGAGCGAGTGGTCGCGCCGATCATGCTGCACCCGGCGGAGAAGCCGGTCTGGGAGCTGACCCACACCGACGAGCTGTGGGACCTCGACCTGGCCGACGGGACGGAGATCGAGGTCGCCGGCACGACGCTGCGGGTGCTGCACACGCCCGGCCATGCTCCGGGTGCCGTGTGCTTCTACGCGCCCGAGCTCGGCTGCGTGTTCACCGGTGACACCCTCTTCCGTGGTGGCCCCGGAGCGACCGGGCGCTCGTTCAGCGACGCCGACCTGATCGTGGAGTCGATCCGCACCCAGCTCTTCGCGCTGCCCGACGACACCGTGGTGCACACCGGGCACGGCGACGACACCACGATCGCCGCTGAAAAGGAGTGACGAAGTCACTCCACGCACCGGGAGTACGAGCGAAGCGAGTACTCCCAATGGAGTGACGAAGTCACTCCACGCGCTGGGCCGGAGGTCCCGGGCAGACCTGGGCAAACCGGGACCATGGGCCTGAGGTTTGCCTGACCTTCGGCTCTGAGGCCCGCCGTACACCTTCTTTAAAGTTCAAGGTGTTGCGGAGGACGCCCGGTCCTCGCCCCTTAACAGGAGGACCTCATGCGTTCCACTCTCGACAAGTTGATCTCCGGCACCGGCCTGCTGCTCGCCGCAGTACTGCTCGTGGCAGGGGGGCTGCTGACCTGGGCCAACGTCTTCATCGGAGACCAGGTCGAGGAGCAGCTCGTCGCGCAGGACATCGTGATGCCCGAGGGCCCCGCCCTCGAGGGCCTGTCCGACAAGGACGTGAACGCGCTCGAGGAGTTCGCCGGCTCGACGATGGACTCCGGCGCCGAGGCCCGTGCCTACGCCGACCACTACATCCTGGCCCACATGAACGCCAGCGGCGAGGAGCTCGCGGGCGAGCCTCTGAGCTACTCCCAGGCCAGCGCCAAGGCCCGTGAGCTGGGCAGCGCACTCGCCGAGAACCCCGACGCCACGCAGGCGGAGATCGACGAGGCCGCGGCTTGGAGCGACCTCAAGGCCTCGCTCTTCCAGGGCAGCACGCTGCGCGGCCTGCTCCTCTACGCCTACGCCTTCGCCACCATGGGTGTCATCGCCGGCTACGCCGCGATCGCGTCCTACGTCGGTGCGGCAGTGCTCCTGGTGCTCGGCTTCCTCGGTCTGCGCCACGGCAAGCGGATCGCGGCCACCACCACCGCCTGATCCACCGTCTGACCCAGGCCTCGAGAACCTGCCGCCCCTCCGGGTGCGGCAGGTTCTCGGCGTTCCCGGTGTTTCAGAACGGGACGACGAGCAGTGCCGTGCCCTGGCCGGCGACCCGGGTCAGCACGATCGTGGCCTCGTCGTCGCCGGCGAGGGCCAGCCGCTTGCGCAGCTGCTCGGGTACGACGTCGACGCCGCGCTTCTTGATCGTCAGGCGTCCGATGCCCCGCTCGCGCAGCGCCGCCCGCAGCGGCTTCTCGCGGTAGGGCAGCTCCTCGACCACGCGGTAGCCGCGCGCGAACGGGGTGTGGAAGGACTCGTCGGAGGTCACGTAGGCGATGTGCTCGTCGACCAGCCCGCCGTGGACACCCGCGGCGACCGCGGTCACCAGCCCGGCCCGGATCACTGCCCCGTCGGGCTCGTAGAGGAACCCGCCGACCGCCCGGACCTCACCGCCGGGGTCGTCCTCGTCGGTCAGGGTGGCCAGCCCGCCGTCGCCGATCACGGTGGCGCGTCGCCGTACCGTCGCCAGCCGTCCCGACCACAGCGCCGCCTCCTTCACCTCGCCGTGGTCGCTGACCCACTCGGCCTCCACCCCGTCGGGGACCAGGGCGTGCGGGATGCCGGGAGCGACCTTCACGCACGAGTCGCGGCGCAGCAGGCCCTCGACGAAGGACCACGGCGGGGTCCAGTCGTCGACGTCGAACGTGCGTCCGCGCGCCGAGCGGCGGGCCGGGTCGGCGAAGGCCACGTCGAACGGCGTCGTGTCGAGGGTGGTGGCGTCGGCGACCATGACCGCCCCGGCGAGCCCGAGGGCGTCGAGGTTGGCCTCGGCCACGGCCACCCGCACCGGGTCGAGGTCCACGCCGGCGCAGATGATCCCGACGCGGGCGGCGGCCAGCAGGTCCCCGCCGATGCCGCACCCGAGGTCGACCAGGCTCTCGGTGCGGAAGGCCGCCAGGCGCCCGGCACGGTGTTGCGCGACCGCGGTCCGCGTGGCCTGCTCGAGCCCGTCGGGTGTGAAGTACATCCGCGCGGCGTCGGCCCCGAACTTCACGGTGGCGCGCTCGCGCAGGCGGGCCTGCGTGAGAGCCGCTGCGGCGTGCTCCGCTGACGCCGTACGGCGCAGCGCGGTCTGGGCGCGCAGGGGGTCGGGCTCCTCGAGGCCGGCGGCCTCGGCCAGCAGCCGCTGCCCGGGCTCGGTCAGCAGCCAGCGAAACGCTTCGAGGTCCACACGGTGATCCTGTCAGGCTGCGTCCACCCGGTGACGTTTGCCGTCCCTGGTCGGGCGGAAGCATCCGGGGTGTGACCCGACTCCCGCACCTCGCCGTGCTCCCGTTGCTCCTCGCCGTGGCCGGCTGCTCCAGCGGCTCCGACGCCGACGACGACCTGCCGCCCGCCCACATCGGCCAGGTGATCTCGGACGTGTTCAGCAGCGACGTCGAGGGGCGCCACACCTACGTCGTGCTCCCCGGGCGCCGCTACGACTTCACGGTCAGCCGACCGCACCAGGAGATCGGGTCGCTGGTCGCCGAGGACGTCGGGGTGAGCCCCGAGGCTCCCGACGACCGGAGGTTCGTCGAGATCGCCTGGGAGCTCAACGTCCCACCGGGGGACACCTTCGTCATGGAGGCGCCCGAGGACGTCTCCCCGATGCTGGCCCTGATCGCCGACGGCGAGCGCTACCGCCTGGGGGCGATGGACCAGGAGGGGGTGCGCGCCGCGATCGTGGTCGTGCCCGAGGAGGCCGACGACATCGGGCTCGAGATCGAGTACGACGGGCTGACGCAGGTGGTCGAGGACGTCTACGACGCGGTCATCACGCGCGCCGACGGTCCGGACTCGCTCTACCTGGAGGCGCCGAGCGTACGTTGGGAGAACTGCCCGGAGACGAGGCTCGAGAAGGGTGACCCGGCGGTCTCGGTCCACGGGGCCAGCTGCCAGGCCAACATCAGCAGCCCCGTGCCCTACTTCGGTCCCCTCGGGTGGGCGCCGCCCGGTCGGGCCTGGGTGGTCGTCCGGTTCCTGGCGGGCGCGCTGCAGGTCGGCTACGACGCGCCCTCGGACTACGTCGAGTACACCGAGTACCCGGACGAGGTGCGGCTGCGGATCGAGGGAGCCTCCGGTGCCCCCGAGCTGTTCCCCCTCGGGGACAACGTGCATGCCGGCTCCCAGGACGACGGGTCGTGGGAGGCCCAGGCGGTGTTCTCCGTCGATGACACCCTCCAGGATCCGCGGCTCAGCTTCCGCCGGGTCGTGACCGCCCTCGCCGAGGACCACGTCGCGGCCGCAGCCGCCGGGGCACCCGACGAGCTCCGAAGGGTGCACGCCGGCGAGCTCTGAGGGACCGGTCCCGGACCCCTTCTGGCACTCATTGGGCGCGAGTGCTAGTTTCGGACTTGGCACTCTCACCATGAGGGTGCCAGAGCTTGCAGAGTGGTGCGACCCCCGCGACGGCGTACCCCCCAGCAAGCCCCAACGTGGGGAGGACGCCGTCCTCCCAGGCAGCAAACCCAGAGTCAGACAAGTGGAGAAAGTGGAGGTCGACATCGTGTCGGTCAACATCAAGCCTCTCGAGGACCGCATCGTCGTCAAGCCCCTCGACGCGGAGCAGACCACGGCCTCGGGCCTGGTCATCCCGGACACCGCCAAGGAGAAGCCCCAGGAGGGCGAGGTCGTGG
>JBAZRQ010000080.1:0-7216 GCA_041662925.1 Nocardioides sp.
TCGCCCTCGACCGGTCCCGCGAGCTGCTCACCCAGTACCTCGGGCAGCAGCCCCACATCATGAAGGCGAGCGGTGTCGACCCCGCGTTGATCGAGGAGATCGGCAAGGTCCTCACCTGGCCGGCCGGTCGCGACGAGATCCGCAAGGCCATGCGGCTCGTCCCCGACGACGTGGTGCAGCAGATCACCGCCTCCGGGAGCCCGGAGGAGTGCCAGGCCAAGGTGGCCGAATACGTGGAGGCGGGCTCAACCTGTCCCATTCTCTACCCGCTCGGGGACGATGTCCGACTGATGATCGACACCTTCGGTGTCTGAAGAGGAGAACGCACGATGAGAAGCTTCCTGGGCCGGGACATCCTGTCGCTGAAGGATCTCGAGCGCGACGAGTACTTCCAGATGTTCTCGGTCGCCGAGGAGCTGCGGCCCTATGCCGAGAAGCGGCGCAACGGTGACCTGCTCAAGCACAAGACGCTCCTCACCGCGTTCTACCAGCCCAGCACCCGGACCCGCCTGTCGACGGAGGCCGCCATGCACCGCCTCGGTGGCCACGTCCTCGGCTTCTCCGACGCCAAGATGACCCGCGCCGGCGACTTCTACCAGGAGTCGATGAAGGACACGGTGAAGATGCTGGAGTTCTACGGCGACGTGATCGCCATGCGGCACCACGTCCAGGGTGCTCCGCACGAGGCGGCCCGGTGGTCGTCGGTCCCGGTGATCAACTGCGGGGACGGGTGGGGTGAGCACCCCACCCAGGTCCTCACCGACCTCTACACGATCTGGCGGGACAAGGGCACCCTCGACGGGCTGAAGGTGCTGTGCGTCGGCGACATGCGGATGCGCACGATGCACTCGATCCTCTATGCGTCGTCGCAGTTCGACATGGAGGCGATGGTGGTCTCCCCTCCCGAGCTGTCGCTGCTCGACGACTTCAAGGCCGAGCTCGACGACCGCAGTGTGAACTACCGCGAGGTCGAGTCGGTGGAGGAGTGCATCGCCGAGGCCGACGTCATCTACATGGAGCCGGTCGTCCAGGCCGACTACACGCAGGCACGCGTCGACCCGACGGCTGAGCACGGCACCACACCCGCGGCGTACCAGGTCACCCGTCGTCTGCTGCAGGCGAAGGCCAAGCAGGACTCGATCGTGCTGCACTCGCTGCCCCGGATGGACGAGCTGTCGACCGACGTCGACAGCACCCGGCACGCCCGCTACTGGTCCGAGGCCGCCAACGGGGTCTCGCTGAGGATGGCGCTGCTGTCGCTGGTCCTCGGGGCGATCGAGTAGAGGGGGAGCTCGATGCAGACCAACCTTCGTGGCCGCGACGTCATCGACTTCCAGGAGTGGACCCGCGACGAGATCGACACCGTGCTCGACGTGGCGTTCGCGCTGAAGCGGGACCGGGCGCTCGGCCAGCCGCACCCCTACCTGCGGGACCGGGTGCTGGCGATGCTCTTCTTCTTCTCGAGCACCAGGACCAGGGCGTCCTTCGAGGCCGGGATGGCCCAGCTCGGTGGCCACGCCCAGTTCATCGAGAGCCGCTCGACCCAGATCGCGCACGGCGACACCGCCAAGGAGATCGGCGAGATCCTCGGGCGCTACAACGACGGGATCGCCATCCGCAACGTCGACTGGGGTCTCGGCAACGCCTACATCCGAGACGTCGCCGCGGCGAGCAGGGTGCCGGTCCTGAACATGCAGTGCGACCACTTCCACCCCCATCAGGCCCTCGCCGACCTGATGACGATCATCGAGCGCTTCGGTGACCCGCGCGGGCGGACGGCGACGGTCAGCTGGGCCTGCGCGAAGACCTACTCGAAGCCCCTCAGCGTGCCGCAGAGCCTGATCATGCTGCTGCCCCGGTTCGGCATGAACGTCCGCCTCGTGCACCCACCCGAGTTCGCCCTGATGCCCGAGATGATGGAGCAGGCACAGGAGAACGCCCGCCTCGGCCGCGCCTCCTTCGAGGTGATGGACGACTTCGACGAGGGCATCCGCGGCACCGACGTGGTGTACGCCAAGAGCTGGGGAGCGGTGATGACCACGACGGACGAGACCGAGGAGGCGCGTCTGGTCGACGGCTACCAGTCGTGGATCACCGACGAACGCCGTCTCGCCACCGCGGCCGACGACGCCATCTACATGCATCCCCTCCCGGCCGAGCGGGGAGTGGAGGTGACCGACGAGGTGATCGACGGACCCCAGAGCGTCGTCTACGACCAGGCCGAGAACCGCCTGCACGGCCAGAAGGCCGTCATGGCGCTGACCATGGGCTGACAGAGCAGCCATGGCCGGCGGGTGGCTGTTGGAGGCGGCAGAGCGGACCTTCGCCCCTAGCCAGCGCGGTGCGGCCCATGATGGTTTTGCACCATGGTGACCGCATCGGCATATTGGCGTCCCGCGACCCTCGCCCAGGCGTTCGAGCTGCTGGCGCGGCCCGGTGCCGTCGTGCTCGCCGGGGGCACCCGGCTGAACGGCGGCTCCTCGGCAGAGCAGGTCGAGGTGGTGGACCTGCAGGCGCTCGACCTCGACGGCATCCGTCCGGAGACCGGCGACGCCCTGCGGATCGGGGCCATGTCGACGCTGCAGGAGGTCGTCGACAGCGACCAGGTGCCCGGCGTCGTCCGCGAGGCGGCGCGCCGCGAGCAGCCGAGCACGCTGCGGGCGCAGGGCACGGTCGGTGGCTGCGTCGCGACCGGGCACGGGGAGAGCGAGCTGCTGGCGGCGTTGCTGGTCCACGAGGCCGTGGTGCACGTCGACACCAGTGTCGGGACCGAGACGGTCCCGCTCGAACGGCTGCTCGACGACCTGCCCCTCGGCGACGGTCGTGTCGTGACGGCCCTGACGATCCACACCGCGGGCGCCACCGCGGCCGCCCACACTGCCCGGACCCCCGCCGACCGGGCCATCGTCGCCGCCTTCGCCCGGTCGACGGGTGACGGACGACGGTTCGCACTGACCGGCGTGGCACCCACCCCGGTCCTGGTGCAGCCCGGTGACGAGCTGCACCCCGTCGGGGACTTCCGGGGGTCGAGCGACTACCGCCGGGCCCTGGCCGAAGTCCTGTTGGCCCGAGTTGTGGAGGGGATCGCATGATGGACATCGAGCTCACGCTGAACGGCGTCGCTCAGCGGGTCACCTGCGCTCCCGGGGACTCGCTGATGACCGTGCTGCGCCGGCTGGGCTGTTTCAGCGTCCGGTACGGCTCCGAGACCGGCGAGACCGGAGCGGCCGCGGTGCTCGTCGACGGCCGGCTGCTGGCCGCCGACGTGCTGCTCGCGGCTCAGGCCGACGGCCACGAGGTGACGACCGTCGAGGCGCTCAACGTCGCCACCGGCGAGCTCCACCCCATCCAGGCCGCCTTCGTGGAGTCCGGCGCGTTGCAGTCCGGCTACTCGGCTGGCGCCATGGTGCTGGCGACGAAGGCGCTCCTCGAGTGTGCTCCCGACCCCACGGAGTGGCAGATCCGCGACGCCCTCTCGGGGATCCTCGACCGCGAGACCGGCTACGTGAAGGTGGTCGACGCCGTGCAGCGGGCGGCCGCCCTGCTCCGAGGGGAGAAGCCGGAGCCGATGGCGCCGGTCCTCGTCGACCGCCTCACCGACGGCGGTGCTGGTGGGGCCGGCGGGTCGGTCCCGGACGCCCCGGCGGCGATGCCCCGCCTCGTGCCCTCCGCCGACGTACCGGTCACACGCGTGGTCGGCAAGGGCGCGCACAAGGTGGACGCGGTCAAGCTGGTCAAGGGCAACCCGGCGTTCGTCGACGACATCGAGCTGCGCGGGATGCTCTACGCCAAGGTGCTGCGCAGCCCGCACGCCCATGCCCGCATCGTGGCGATCGACGACTCCGAGGCCCGGGCCCTGCCCGGCGTCCACGCCGTGCTCCACACGTTCAACACCACCCGGGTGAAGTACGCCTCCGGCGGCCAGAGCTGGCCCAACCCCAGGCCCTGGGACCAGGTGAGCTTCGACGACAAGGTCCGCCACGTGGGCGACCGGGTGGCCGCGGTCGCCGCGGAGACGATCGCGATCGCCGAGGAGGCGTGCCGGCGGATCAAGGTGACCTACGACGTACTGCCCGCGGTGTTCGACGAGGTCGAGGCGATCAGCCCGGGCGCGCCCGTCATCCACGACGAGGCCGACACCGAGGGGATCCACGACGCGGCGCGCAACATCCCCCGTCGCGTCAACGGTCAGACGGTGAGCGATGACGCCCTCGAGGCGGCGTTCGCGGGGGCCGAGCACGTCTTCGAGCGGACCTTCCACGTCCAGCAGCAGCAGCAGACCCCGATCGAGCCACACATCGCCATCGGCTGGCTCGACGAGGACGAGCGGCTGGTGCTGCGCAGCTCGACGCAGGTGCCCTTCCACGCCCGGCGGATGGTCGCACCGCTCCTCGGGCTGCCGGTCAAGCAGATCCGGGTGATCAAGCCGCGGATGGGCGGCGGGTTCGGCGGCAAGCAGGAGATGCTGCTCGAGGACGTCGTCGGTCACCTGGTGCTCGCAACCCGGCGTCCCGTCCGGCTGGAGCTCACCCGGGAAGAGGAGTTCGGCTCCTCGCGGATCCGCCATGCCCAGACCATCACCTTCCGCGCCGCCGTCGACGGCGACGGCCGGCTCCTCGCCCAGGACCACTACGTGGTCGGCAACACCGGCCCCTACGCGACCCACGGGTTCACCGTGCAGTCGGTCTCCGGACAACGTGGGCTGTCCCAGTACAACTGCCCGGCCAAGCGCTACACCGCCGACGTGGCCTACACCAACCGGCCCGTGGCCGGTGCCTTCCGCGGGTACGGCGCACCGCAGGCGCTGTTCGCGCTCGAGTCCCACATGGACGACATCGCCCGCAGCCTGGGGCTCGACCCGATCGAGCTGCGCCGGAGGAACTGGGTGCGCACCGGCGACCCGCTGGACATCCTGCCCGTGCTCGGCGAGCGGGGTGCCGCGGAGATCGCCGGGGAGGTGCCGCGGGTGACGAGCTGCGCCACCGACGAGTGCGTGGCGCAGGCCATGCGCGCGATCGGCTGGGAGCGGCGCCTGGACCCGGACTGGAAGCAGCCTCCCGACCGGCCGAACATCCGCAGGGGGATCGGTTTCGCCCTGTGCATGCAGGCGACGGGCATCCCCAACCTCGACATGGGCGGCGCCTCGATCAAGATGAACGACGACGGGTCGTTCAACCTGCTGTTCGGTGCGACCGACCTCGGCACGGGGGCCGACACGGTGCTGGCCCAGATCGCCGCCGAGGTGCTCGGCGTCGAGGCCAACGACATCATCGTCTACGCCGCCGACACCGACATGACGCCGTTCGACGTCGGTGCCTACGCCGACAGCACGACGTACATCTCGGGGATGGCGGTGAAGAAGGCGTCCGAGGCGGTGCGGGAACGGATCGTGCTGCGGGCCGCCCGCCTGCTCGGGCTGGACGACCCCGGCGAGGTCGAGCTGCGGAACCGCCACGCGTGGGCGCCCGACGGCCGGTCGGTGTCGCTGGAGGACGTGGCGCTGCACGCCCTGCACATCGAGGACCAGGAGCAGATCATGGCGACCGCCTCGCACGTCTCCGGTGAGTCGCCGCCTCCCTTCGCCGCACAGATGGCCGAGATCGAGGTGGATGTCGAGACGGGTCAGGTCACGGTCACCAAGCTCGTCATGGCCGTCGACTGCGGTGTGGCGATCAACCCGACCACGGCCAGCGGCCAGGTCGAGGGGGCCATGGTGCAGGCGCTCGGCTACGCACTCACCGAGGACCTGGTCCTCGACGAGGCGGGCCGGGCGGTGAACGCCCGGTTCGGGCCCTACTGGATCTTCCGGCCCGACGACACGCCCCCGATGGAGGTCTTCCTCGTGCAGACGATGGAGGAGAGCGGCCCGTTCGGCGCCAAGTCCGTCGGCGAGATCGCCATCGACGGGGTCGCGCCCGCCGTGCGCAACGCGATCCTCGACGCGACCGGGGTCACCGTCGACGAGCTCCCGCTCACGCCCGAGCGGGTGTGGCGCGCCCTCCACGCGTAGCCGTCCGAGATGGCGAACGCTCTGGTGGTGCGAGGCGGGACCGTCGTGGACGCGACCGGCACCCGTCGGGCCGACGTGCTCGTCCGTGAGGGACGGATCGTGGCCGTGGAGCCCGGGATCGTGGTCGACGGCCCCGACCGCCCTGACGTCGTGGAGGCGGACGGGGCGTACGTCGTCCCGGGTGGGATCGACGTCCACACGCACCTCGCGCTGCCCGTGGGCGCGGTGACGTCGGCGGACGACTTCGAGTCGGGCACGCTGGCGGCCGCGTGCGGTGGCACCACCTGCATCGTCGACTTCGCCGGCGCCGGCCGGGAGCCGTGGCAGGAGGCGCTGGCCACCTGGCACGACCGGGCCCAGGGCAGTGCCGTGGTCGACTACGGGTTCCACCTGACGGTCACCGAGCTCCCCACGGAGCCCGAGGCCGCGGCCCGACGGTTCTCCGAGTTCGTCGAGCACGGCGTCACCAGCGTGAAGCTGTACATGGCCTACCCCGACCGGCTGATGGTCGACGACGACACCCTCGGCCGGGCGCTCGCCGCGTCGCGGCGTACCGGGGTGCGGGTCTGCGTGCACGCGGAGGACGGCGCCACGGTCGAGTCCCTGGTCGCCGAGGCGATCGCGGCGGGCAGGACCGGACCCGAAGCGGTGCCCTCCGTGCGCCCACCCTCGGTGGAGGCGGAGGCCATCCGTCGAGCCGCGGCACTGGCGGGCCGCGAAGGCGCGTGGCTGTACGTCGTGCACCTCTCGAGCGAGGCCGGGCTGCAGGCCGTCCGCGAGGCGCGCGCCGCCGGCGTCGACATCCACACCGAGACCTGCCCGCACTACCTGTTCCTCGAGCAGTCGCACCTCGAGGACGGCGACCAGGACTTCGTGTGTGCCCCACCGCTGCGTGCCGGGTCCGACCGGGCCGCACTGTGGGGGGCCTTGGGCGCGGGGGACATCGAGGTCGTCGCCACCGACCACTGCCCGTTCACCGAGGAGGACCGCCGACGAGGCACTGGAGGGGCCGGCTGGGCGGACTTCACCCAGATCCCGGGCGGCCTGGCCGGGGTCGAGACCCGGCTGTCGCTGGTCTACCAGGGCGTCCTCTCGGGCCGCCTCTCCCTCGAGCAGTGGGTGGACGCGACGTCGGGCGCGCCGTCCCGCCTCTTCGGGCTGGACGGCGTCAAGGGAGCGATCCGGCCCGGCCTCGACGCCGACCTG
>JBAZRQ010000081.1:0-7210 GCA_041662925.1 Nocardioides sp.
CCGGAGGAGCCGATCCACGCGTACATCTAACGCATGAATCCTGCGTTAGATGTAACTTCCGACAGAATCAGTACGTCGTGACGTGCACGTGGTCGTAGTGGTTGGCCGTGCTCGAGCCGCGGTCCGACATCGGCCGCCAGCCCTCGCCGGAGCGCTCCACCGACCAGATGTTCTGGGAGTAGATGATGTAGCTGACGCCGAGGGCGGCGTAGTTGGCCCGGACGAACTCCGCGACCTCCCAGCCGCGCTCACCCGACACCATGATGTCGACCGCGATGCCCTGGGAGTGCTCGCCGTCGCTGCGGAAGGTGCCGTAGATGGTGATCTCGGGGAAGTCGGCGCACACGGCTTCGTGCACCGCGACGATGTTGGGGCTGACGCCGCTCGCCACGGAGGTGCCGTTGGTGCAGGCACCGCCGAGAGCGAGGGGCTCCTCGGCCGTGAGGTAGCCAGCGGTCACCCAGCGCGACTTGCCGTCGACGACGATCTCCTCGCGGCCGTAGAGCGCGCGGCCGGTGACGAGCACCTTCTCGCCGGTCTCGATCTCGCCGACCTCACGGGCCTGCTTGCCGGGCTCGGTCCAGAGGTTGAGCGTGGTGGCGGTCCACAGGCGCGTCTCGGCCTGCTTGATCGCCTGGCGCGTCGACTCGCGCGACGTGATGATCTCGCTCTTGGAGAGCAGGCTGCTCAGCTCGCCGCGCGAGCTGGAGCGGCTGACGCTCTCGCGTCCGCGCTCGGCGTCAGCGGCGTCGGCCGCGTCAGCGGCGGCGGTGGTCGCGACCGAGCTGGGAGCGGCCGTCGGCTTCTCGGTGCTGCTGGCAGGCTGCCCGGTCACGACCCCGAGGGTCACCGCAGAAGCGGTCGCCAAGAAGGCGAGCGGGCCGGCGATGACGACGGCACGGGGCATGCGGCGGGCATTGGTGTCCCGCTTGTGGCGATGATCTGCCACAGCGCTGATCCTTTGCTGTTGTTGACAGGGACGGTGCCCGCGAACTCGGAGTGAACTCCGAGTGACGGGCACGAGCTCCGACTAAAGCACAGTCGCAGCGGCGGCACCGAATTACGCACCAGGTTTCTCCGGGTGTTCCCGGTCACCCTCCGGTGGTCTCCGACGCGTCCTCGCGCAGGTGGGAGCCCGCGCCGTCTGCGTCGTCGAGCCAGCCTTCGGGCAGGGCGACGCGCCGCGGCGAGCCCTGCCGGCCGCGCGGGGCGCCCAGGGCCTGCACCGGGAAGGGCTCGTCGGGATCGAGCTCAGCGAGCAGCGGGTCGAGGTCCGCGAGCGTGTCGACCATCGCCAGCGAGCGCCGCAGCTCGCCCCCTGCCGCGAAGCCCTTGAGGTACCACGAGACGTGCTTGCGGAACTCCTTGCAGCCGCGTTCCTCCCCCATGTGCTGACACAGCAGCTCGGCGTGGCGACGCATCATCGCGGCCACCTCCCCGAGCGTCGGCAGGGTGGCGGTGGGCTCGCCGGCGAACGCGTTCGCGAGGTCGCGGAACAGCCACGGCCGCCCCAGGCACCCGCGGCCCACGACCACGCCCGCGGCCCCGGTCTGTTCGACCATCCGCAGCGCGTCGGCGGCTTCCCAGATGTCCCCGTTGCCCAGCACCGGGATGTCGACGTGCTCGACGAGGGCGGTGATCGCGTCCCAGTCGGCCCGGCCCGAGTAGGACTGCGCGACGGTCCGGCCGTGCAGCGCGATCGCCGCGCAGCCCGACTCCTGGGCGATGCGGCCGGCGTCGAGGTAGGTCAGGTGGTCGTCGTCGATGCCCTTGCGGGTCTTCATCGTCACCGGTACGTCGTACGGCGTGGCCGCGGCGACGGCGTGCTCGAGGATCTGCCCGAGCAGCCCCCGCTTCCACGGGAGCGCCCCTCCCCCGCCCTTGCGGGTGACCTTGGGGACCGGGCAGCCGAAGTTGAGGTCGATGTGGGCCACGCCGTACTCGCCGCACAGGATCTCGGCCGCCTTGCCGACGTAGACCGGGTCGGTGCCGTAGAGCTGCACCGAGCGCACCGTCTCGAGCTCGTCGAAGACCAGCATCTTGAGCGTGGTGTCGTCACGCTCGACGAGCCCGCGCGACGTGATCATCTCGCACACGAACAGCCCCGCGGCGCCCTGCGCGCGCATCTGGTCCAGACACAGGCGGCGGTAGGCCGCGTTGGTGATGCCCGCCATCGGCGCCAGCACCACGGGGGTGTCGACGCGCAGCGACCCGAGGGTCAGCGAGGTGGGCGCGGCAGCAGACATCCGCCCATTGTCGGACCACCCGCCGCGACCGCCCAAACCGACGGAACCGCGCTACGCGCCGAAGTACTCCTGCGCGAAGGAGACGGTGATCCGTCGCGCGCGGGGCACCCACGGCGTCGCGCGCTTGCACGGACCGCTCACGCCGCAGCGGACCAGCGCCCGCCCCAGGGACGTCTTGACCACGAACATCAGCTTGGTGTCGCTCTCCCAGAAGAGCGGAGAGCCATAGGGGT
Organism: Nocardioides sp.; assembly: GCA_041662925.1. GTDB lineage: Bacteria > Actinomycetota > Actinomycetes > Propionibacteriales > Nocardioidaceae > Nocardioides. The sequence goes on from JBAZRQ010000081.1 coordinate 2,480, forward strand.
GCTGCGTCCTGATCGAGCGGACCAGGAAGCCGTCGACCATGTCGCGCACCTGGATCCGCTTGCCGTCGAAGCTGTAGCCCACGACGTAGGAACCGTCGGTCGAGACCTGACGTGGCAGGAACTCGGCACCCCACTCGGCCGCACCGGGAAGCGCCAGCGTGGTCGGGCCGTAGGCGTCGCCCATGGCCGGCACCCAGAGGATGTTCTTGCGGATGTCGGCGGCCGGGCTCGGGTCGGGCGAGATCGCGGACTTCGGCGAGCCGATCACCCAGTCCCAGGTCTTGTTGCCGGAGACGACCATCCGGTCACCGGTGAAGGCGAGCACACTGCCGTAGCCGCCGAACCGCATCGTCTTGCGGTTCTTGCCGTCCAGGTCGAAGACGGTGGCGGTGGAGAAGGCAGCGCGGTCGACGTAGAGCTGGACGACCCGCTTGCCGTTGACACCGAGCCGCCAGGAGTACGACGAGTGGTCGCCCACCGACCAGAACTTGGTGGCGGTGCCGCCCCTGACCCGGAACAGCTTGGCGCTCAGGCCCGTGGTGTCCACGACCACCCAGCCCCGCGGGCTCGGGCCGAGCAGCGAGAGCTCACGGGCGTGCGACTTCGGGAACGGCAGCGTCTGGACGGCCCCGGACGGCAGGTGCAGGCTGCGGCCCTCGAGGTAGGCCACCTTCGGGCGGGGCCCCTTCGCCAGCGACGTGGCGACGACCGTCTCCCGGGCCGCTTCGGGCCCGGCCACAGCCGTGGTGGGGACGACGACGGCGAGCCCACCGGTCAGGACCAGGGCACCGAGCCCGATGGCCAGTTGTCGGGTGCGCGTCATTGCGTCCTCCTAGTTGCCTTTGTCGCCCTTGCCCTTGCCCTTGTTGTCCTGGGGCTGGTCGGGAAGCGGCTTGGTGATCGTGCCGGTCCACGTGATCGGGTTGAAGTCCTGCGACGGGCGGAAGCTGACCGCCTCGAGCTGTGAGCCCTCGGGAGCGAGGAAGACCAGGCACACCCGGCGCGAGTCGCCGGGTCCGAACGTCTCGGGGAAGGGCTTGCTCGGGCAGGGCTCGAAGGTGCCCTTGAACTCCGAGGGCTCGACCAGCCGGTCGGCGCTGTCGACGATGCGCAGCGGCACCGGGCGCCCGCCCAGGTCGGCCTCGCCCTCGTTGGTCAGCATCGCGCGCACGAAGTAGGGGGTCGTCCCGGTGAACTCCGGGCCGAGCTTCCAGCCCGCGAACGACTCCTTGAAGGAGGTCTTGTCGATCCGCTCGACGGTGATGCCGAGCACGCCGACCACGTCCTGACGCGGGTGGTAGGCGACCACCGCGGAGTCACCGAGAGCGAGCTGGGTGCCCTGGGCGGTGAGCTCGACGCCGTCGGGCACCGGCAGGTAGGGCGTCTCGCTCGCGGTGGCCGAGCCCGGCGTCGAGGTCGCGCTGGGCTCGGGGTCCGACGACGGCGGGTCCTCCTCGGGGTCGTCGGAGCACCCCGTCATGGCGGCCGCCGAGAGTGCCAGGACAGTCATGAGGACGCCTGCACGACGCCGTACCCGCTTCACCAAACCATTGTGCACCTGCGGTCGGATCAACAACCGAGGAATCGCTCCGCGAAGTACGACGAGATCCGATCGAGACCGATCCGCTCCTGCTCCATGGTGTCGCGCGAGCGCACCGTGACCGCGTTGTCGTCGAGGGTCTCGAAGTCGACCGTCACGCAGAAGGGCGTGCCGATCTCGTCCTGGCGCCGGTAGCGCTTGCCGATCGCGCCGGCGTCGTCGAAGTCGACGTTCCAGTGCCGGCGCAGCTCGGCGGCGAGGTCGCGCGCCTTCGGCGACAGGTCGGCGTTGCGGCTCAGCGGCAGCACCGCCACCTTGACCGGCGCGAGGCGCGGGTCGAGCCGGAGCACGGTGCGGGTGTCGACCCCGCCCTTGGTGTTGGGCGCCTCGTCGACGTCGTAGGCGTCGACCAGGAACGCCATCAGGGAGCGGGTCAGCCCGGCCGCCGGCTCGATCACGTAGGGCATGTAGCGCTCGCCGCTGGCCTGGTCGAAGTAGGACAGGTCCTTGCCGGAGAACTCGCTGTGCTGCGTGAGGTCGAAGTCGGTGCGGTTGGCGACGCCCTCGAGCTCCTCGAAGTCGCGCTGGGAGAAACCGAAGCGGTACTCGATGTCGACGGTCCGCTTGCTGTAGTGGCTGAGCTTCTCCTGCGGGTGCTCGTAGAGGCGCAGGTTGTCGGGGCTGATGCCGAGGTCGACGTACCAGGCCATGCGGTGGTCGATCCAGTACTGGTGGAGCTCCTCGTCCTCACCGGGCTTGACGAAGTACTCCATCTCCATCTGCTCGAACTCGCGCGTGCGGAAGATGAAGTTGCCGGGGGTGATCTCGTTGCGGAACGACTTGCCCATCTGGGCGATGCCGAACGGCGGCTTCTGGCGGCTGGTGGTCACCACGTTGGCGAAGTTGAGGAAGATGCCCTGCGCGGTCTCGGGGCGCAGGTAGTGCAGCCCGGACTCGTCCTCGATCACACCGAGGTAGGTCTTGAGCATCATGTTGAAGGGGCGCGGCTCGGTCCAGGCGCCGCGGGTGCCGCAGTTGGGGCACGCGAGCTCCTTGAGCTCAACCGTGTCCGGGTCCTCGATGCCCTTCTTGGAGGCGTAGTCCTCCTGCATGTGGTCGGCGCGGTAGCGCTTGTGGCACGACTGGCACTCGGTCAGCGGGTCGCTGAACGTGCCCAGGTGGCCCGACGCCTCCCAGGTGCGGGTCGGGAGGATGACACTGGAGTCGAGGCCGACGACGTCCTGGCGGGCGGTGACCATCGACTTCCACCACTGGCGCTTGATGTTCTCCTTGAGCTCCACGCCGAGCGGGCCGTAGTCCCAGGCGGACTTGGTGCCGCCGTAGATGTCGCCGCAGGGGTAGACGAAACCCCTGCGCTTGCAGAGCGATACGACCTGGTCGAGCGTGGATGCGGGCTTCTGTGCCACGGGGAGGACTCCTCTGTGCGGCCCGACTGGCTGCCGGTCCTGGAAGGCGTCAGCCTAGCGACCGGGGCGACCTGACATTGAGCACGGCCCCTGGCTCCACCGGCTCGTAGGCGCTGGGCTCGTCGATGGCACGGCTGAGCAGGCGGACGGCGCCCATCTTGACGTCGTACGTCGACAGCGCGCGGCGGTAGGCCCCGACGTTCTCCCAGGTGGTGGTGAGCACCCAGAGCGTGGGGTCGTCGAGGTTGCGCCCGATGCCCCCGCCGACGTACCCCCGCTGCGCCGCGAGCACCGCGAACGCCGCCTCGATGTCGCTGCGGAACGTCTCGCCGTCGTCCTCGGGCACCCGGAACCTGTTCACCACCAACATGCCGGCCACCCTAGACGTCGGCGCGAGTTGACAACGGTTCTCAACTAGCCTGAGAATCATTCTCATGAGCCGACGTCGCCTGGTTGCCCTCGCAGTGCTGTCCCTGCCCCTCCCCCTTGCGTTCGCCGGGTGCTCCGCGCTCGACGGCGACTCGGAGGACGGCCTCCAGGTCGCGGCGGCCTTCTACCCGCTGCAGTACGTCTCCGAGCGCGTGGCCGGCGACCTCGCCGAGGTCGACAACCTGACCATCCCCGGCAAGGAGCCGCACGACCTGGAGCTGACGGTGTCCGAGACCGCGCTGATCACAAAGGCCGACCTGGTCGTCTTCGAGGACGGGTTCCAGCCGGCCGTCGACGACGGGATCGACCAGAACGCCACCGGGACCGAGCTCGACGTGACCCCCGCCGCCGAGCTGCTGCCGTCCGACGACGGCGGCGACCTCGACCCGCACTTCTGGCAGGACCCGCTGCGGATGGCGGCGGTCGGTGACGCGGTGGCCGACGAGCTGGCCGAGCTCGACCCCGACCACGCGGACGACTTCCGGGCCAACGCCGCCGACCTGCGCGCCGACCTCGAGGCCCTCGACGCCGAGTACGCCGAGGGGCTGGCCGACTGCGACCGGGACACCGTCGTCGTCTCGCACGACGCGTTCGGCTACCTCGCGAAGTACGGTCTGCACCTGGCCCCCGTCGCCGGCCTGTCCCCCGACGCGGAGCCGACCCTGACCGACCTGGCCGACCTGCAGCAGCTCATCGACGACGAGGGGATCACCACCGTGTTCTCCGAGACGCTGGGCAGCCCGCGCTTCACCCGGCCCCTCGCCGAGGACCTCGGGCTCCGCACCGACGTACTCGACCCGCTCGAGGGCCTGGCCGCCGAGGACGACAGCTCCGACTACCTTTCTCTGATGCGCGACAACCTCGCAGCGCTCCAGGAAGCCAACGGCTGCCGATGACGCCCATCGAGCTCACCGACGGCGCGGTCGCGATCAGCGGCCGGCCGATCCTGCGCGGGATCGACCTGCGCGTGGAGGCGGGCGAGTTCGTCGCCCTCCTCGGGGCCAACGGTTCGGGCAAGTCCACGCTGGTGCGTGCCCTGACCGGTCTCCGGCCGCTGGCGCACGGCCGGCTGCGCCTCTTCGGCATTGACGCCGCGCACTTCGACGACTGGCAGCGCGTCGGCTACGTGCCGCAGCGCGCCGGGGCCACCTCCGGCGTGCCGGCCTCGGTGTGGGAGGTCGTCGCCTCCGGACGGCTCACCCGGCGCAAGCTGCTGCGCCGCCTGTCGCGCGCCGACCGGCTCGCGATCGACGACGCCCTGGCCGTCGTCGGGCTCACCGACCGCCGTCGCGACGGCGTCGCCCAGCTCTCCGGCGGCCAGCAGCAGCGCGCGCT
>JBAZRQ010000082.1:0-7132 GCA_041662925.1 Nocardioides sp.
GGCAGGCCGAGATCAGCGGTAACTTCAACGAGACGTCCGCCAACAGCCTGGCGACCAGCCTCAAGTTCGGCGCGCTGCCGATCTCGTTCCAGGACGACGTGTCCGCCGAGACCATCGGCCCCTCGCTGGCCGGTGACCAGCTCTCGGCTGGCCTGTGGGCCGGCGGGTTCGGCCTCGGCCTGGTGATGCTCTACTGCCTGCTCTACTACCGCGGCCTCGGCCTCGTGGTGCTGGGCTCGCTCGGGATCGCCGCGGTCATCACCTACTCGATGGTGCTGCTGCTCGGCGTCTCAGCCGGCTTCACGCTGACCCTGCCGGGCATCGCCGGGCTGATCATCGCGGTCGGCATCACCGCCGACTCCTTCATCATCTTCTTCGAGCGCATCCGCGACGAGATGCGCGACGGCAAGACCATGCGGGTCGCCGTCGAGAGCGGCTGGAAGCGTGCCAAGGTCACGCGGCTCGCGGCCAACGTGGTCTCGCTGCTGTCCGCGTCGGTGCTCTACTTCTTCGCCACCGGCGCGGTGAAGGGCTTCGGCTTCGCGCTGGGCCTCTCCACGCTGATCGACCTCGCGGTCCTGTTCTGGTTCACCAAGCCGCTGGTGTCCTACCTGGGCCGCTTCCGCTTCTTCAACGGCGGTGGCCGGTTCTCCGGGCTCAGCAAGGAGACGCTCGGCATGGATATCGCGCGCGCGGAGGGGAGGGCCTGATGGGCAAGTTCTCACGGATCGGCAACGACCTCTACGGGGGCCGCCGCTCGATCGACTTCATCGGCCGCAAGGCGATCTGGTACGGCGTGACCGGCGTGCTCGTCGCCGCAGCCATCGCGATCATCCTGATCAAGGGGCTCAACTTCGGCATCGAGTTCACCGGAGGCACGCAGTACCGCGTCCCGGTCAGCGCCGAGCAGGCCACTCAGGCGACTGCCGACGACCTCCGGGAGGTGGTGGCCAACTCCGGTATCGACGGCGCCGCCAACCCGACGGCGACCACCGCCGGTGGCAACGCCATCCTGGTCCAGGTCGAGGAGCTCACCCAGGACGAGAGCGACGAGGTGGTCGCGGCCATCCAGACGGTCGTCGACGTCGACACCGCCGACATCTCCCAGAACGAGATCGGCGCCAGCTGGGGCCAGGAGGTCGCCCAGCGCGCCATGATCGGCGTGGTCGTCTTCCTGATCCTGGTCATGCTCTTCATCTGGGCCTACTTCCGTGAGTGGAAGATGTCGATCGCCGCGCTTGTCGCGCTGGCCCACGACATCATCATCACGATCGGCATCTACTCGCTCTCGGGCTTCCAGGTGACGCCGTCCGCGGTGACCGGTCTGCTCGCGATCCTCGGGTTCTCCCTCTACGACACCGTCGTCGTCTTCGACAAGATCCGGGAAAACACCCACGAGCGGCTCAAGGCGGGGCAGAGCTACAGCGACGCCGCCAACCTGGCCGTCAACCAGACACTGGTGCGCTCGGTCAACACCGGCATCGTGGCGCTGATCCCGATCGGCGCGATCCTCTACGTCAGCGCGGTCCAGCTGGGTGCCAGCTCGCTGCAGGACCTGGCGCTCGCGCAGTTCGTCGGCATGGCCGCGGGCGTCTACTCGTCGGTCTTCCTGGCGCCGCGTGTGCTGGTCCAACTCAAGTCGACGGAGAGCGCGATCGTGCTGCAGGAGCGCCGGGCCAAGGCCCGCGCGCGGGCGCAGGCCGACCGCTACGCATCGGTCCCGGCCTTCGTGGACGACATGCCCGTCGTGGACGAGCCCGATGACGAGCTCGAGCTCGACGACGAGGGACAGCCCGAGAGCCGTCCGACAGCGCCGCCGCGTGGCGTGGAGGCGAGCGGCCGAGGGCGCGTCGTACCCCCTGCTCGTGGGCCGGTCAAGCAGAGCAACGCCGCCGGACGGGCCCAGCCGGTGCGCCAGACGAAGTCGAAGCGCGGCAAGAAGTAGTGGTCGCCGCGGGTGGGTCGGTCGGCGACGAGGCACGCGAGGCGCTCGCGCGCCTGGTCCTCGACGTCCCCGACTTCCCCGAGCTGGGCATCCTCTTCAAGGACATCACCCCGGTGCTGTCCGACCCCGTCGGGTTCGCGGCCGTCGTGGCCGCGCTGGCCGCCGTCGGCCGTGACGACGAGGGCGTCGTCGTGGTCGACAAGGTGGTGGGGATGGAGGCCCGCGGGTTCATCCTCGCGGCACCGGTGGCGCTCGCCCTGGGCGTCGGGTTCGTGCCCGTCCGCAAGGTAGGGCGGCTCCCACGCGAGACGCACGCCGTGTCCTACGACCTCGAGTACGCCCAAGCGACCCTCGAGATGCACCAGGACGCGATCGCTCCCGGGGAGCGGGTGCTGCTGGTCGACGACGTGCTCGCCACCGGAGGCACGGTGCAGGCGACCGTCGAGCTGATCACGCAGTGCGGTGGCACCGCCACGGCGGCGGCGATGCTGATGGAGCTGTCGTTCCTGCCCGGCCGTCGGGCGATCGGGGCCCTTCCCCTGACCGCGCTGATGACTGTCTGACACGCCGTAGACTCAGCGGGTGACCGAGGAACGCACCGCCCCGCCCGGGCGTGAGCGTGCGCCGGAAACCCCCTCGGACCAGGCTCCGCCCACGGCGCGCAGCATGCGCGCGCGCCTCGCCCGGATGGGCACCCGCCCGCAGGTGGGCAACCCCGTGCTCGAGCCGCTGTTCCGCGCCGTACGAGCCAACCACCCGAAGGCCGACCTGGCGCTGATCGAGCGTGCCTACGTCACGGCCGAGAAGATGCACGGCACCCAGATGCGCAAGAGCGGTGACCCCTACATCACCCACCCGCTCGCCGTCACCACGATCCTCGCCGACATCGGCATGACCGAGTCGACGCTGGTCGCCGCGCTGCTGCACGACACGGTCGAGGACACGCCCTACACGCTGGACCAGTGCCGCAACGACTTCGGCGAGGAGGTCGCGCGGCTCGTCGACGGCGTGACCAAGCTCGACAAGGTCCAGTACGGCGACTCGGCGCAGGCCGAGACCATCCGCAAGATGATCGTCGCGATGTCGCGCGACATCCGGGTGCTGGTCATCAAGCTCGCCGACCGCCTCCACAACATGCGCACGCTGCGCTACGTGCCGCAGAAGAGCCAGGAGCGCACGGCCCGCGAGACGCTCGACATCTATGCCCCGCTGGCCCACCGGCTCGGCATGAACACCATCAAGTGGGAGCTCGAGGACCTCGCCTTCGCGACCCTGCATCCCAAGATCTACGACGAGATCGTGCGGATGGTCGCCGAGCGCGCCCCGTCCCGCGACTCGTTCCTCGCCGAGGTGATCACCCAGGTCGAGCAGGACCTGCGCGACGCCAAGGTCAAGGCCACCGTCACCGGCCGGCCCAAGCACTACTACTCGATCTACCAGAAGATGATCGTCGGCGGCCGCGACTTCTCCGACATCTACGACCTGGTCGGCATCCGGATCCTGGTCGACGAGGACCGCGACTGCTACTCGGTGCTCGGCGTCCTGCACTCACGCTGGAACCCCGTGCTCGGGCGCTTCAAGGACTACGTCGCGATGCCGAAGTTCAACATGTACCAGTCGCTGCACACCACGGTGATCGGCCCCCAGGGCAAGCCCGTGGAGATGCAGATCCGCACCTTCGCCCAGCACCGTCGCGCCGAGTACGGCGTCGCGGCCCACTGGAAGTACAAGGAGGACGGCCGGACCGGCGCCGACACCGAGCGCCGCGGCGACATGGACGACATGTCGTGGGTGCGCCAGCTGCTCGACTGGCAGAGCGAGGTCGAGGACCCGGGTGAGTTCCTGGAGTCGCTGCGCTTCGAGATCAACCGGGCCGAGACCTACGTGTTCACGCCTCGCGGCGACGTCATCGCGCTGCCTGCCGGGGCGACGCCCGTCGACTTCGCCTACGCCGTCCACACCGAGGTCGGGCACCACACCATCGGGGCCAGGGTCAACGGCCGGCTGGTCCCGCTCGAGTCGACGCTGGAGAACGGCGACGTCGTCGAGGTGTTCACCTCCAAGGCCGCGACGGCCGCGCCGTCCCAGGACTGGCTGACGTTCGTCCGCTCACCGCGGGCGCGCTCCAAGATCCGCCAGTGGTTCACCAAGGAGCGGCGCGAGGAGGCCATCGAGCGCGGCAAGGACGAGATCGCCAAGCTGATGCGCAAGGAAGGGCTGCCGCTCAAGCGCCTGCTCTCCCACGAGTCGCTGATGCTCGCGGCCGAGCACTACAAGATCGCCGACGTGTCGGCGCTCTACGCGTCCGTGGGGGAGGGCAACCTCAGCGCCCAGGCCGTCGTACGACGGGTGATCGAGCTGCACGGCGGCAGCGAGGGGGCGCAGGAGGACCTCGCGGAGGCGGTGACGATCACCGGTCGCCGCGGCCGCTCCAAGGTCTCCACGGGCGGTGACGCCGGCGTGGTCGTCAAGGGCTCACCCGACGTGTGGCTCAAGCTGGCCAAGTGCTGCACCCCGGTGCCGCCCGACGACATCCTCGGGTTCGTGACCAAGGGCGGGGGAGTCTCGGTCCACCGCCGCGACTGCACCAACGCGACCTCGCTGCTCAAGCAGCCCGAGAAGGTGCTCGAGGTCGAGTGGGCGCCGACCGGCAGCTCGACGTTCCTGGTCAACATCCAGGTCGAGGCGATCGACCGGGCCCGGCTGCTCTCCGACATCACCATGGTGCTCTCCGACGCCCACGTGAACATCCTCAGCGCCAACCTCTCCACCACCCGCGACCGCGTCGCCAAGAGCCGCTTCACCTTCGAGATGGCCGAGGCCAAGCACCTCGACACCGTCCTCAAGGCCGTCCGCTCCGTCCCCGGAGTCTTCGACGCCTACCGGATCACCCAGTAACTCCGACCCCGCGCTGACCCGCCCGAAACTCGCTCAAATGATCGCTGACCCGCCCGAAACTTTCGGGCGGGTCAGCGGTGTCTGCGGAGAGTTTCGGGCGGGTCAGCCGGAAAACTCGTCGGCGGCGCGTCTGGCCATCTCGAGGAAGGCCTGGCGGGACTGGAGGTTCTCCTCGAGCTCCTTGACCAACTTGTCGTTTCCGGCGGCGCGGGCCTTGTCGAGGTCGGCCTCGACGCCGGCGATGGCGGCCTGGAGCTTGGTGACCATGTCGTCGGCGCGCGCGGACTTCTCGGGGTCGGACTTGCGCCACTGCTCGTCCTCGAGCCCGCGGATCGTCTGCTCGACCTTGCGGATGCGCGCCTCGAGGTCCTTGATCTTGTCGCGCGGCACCTTGCCGGCGGCGTCCCACCGCTCGGCGATGCTGCGGAACGCGCGCTTGGCGGCCTCGACGTCGGTGACCGGGAGCAGCGCCTCGGCCTCGACCAGGAGCTTCTCCTTGGCCTCGGCGTTGACGGCGAACTCGGCGTCGAGCGCCGCGTTGGCGGCGTCGCGGGCGCCGAAGAAGGTGTCCTGGGCACCGCGGAAGCGTGCCCACAGGGCGTCATCGACGTCCTTCGGGGCCGGGCCCGCGGCCTTCCACTCGCGCATCAGGTCGCGGTAGCGGCCCGCGGTGGGGCCCCAGTCGGTCGTCGACGCGAGCGCCTCGGCCTCCTTGGCCAGCCGCTCCTTGACCACCTGGGCGGAGGCGCGCTGCTCGTCCTGCTCGGCGAAGTGCGACTTGCGGCGTCTCGTGTACGACGTCCGGGCGCCCGAGAAGCGCTTCCACAGCGCGTCGTCGGAGGCGCGGTCGATGCGGGGCAGTGCCTTCCACTCGTCGAGCAGCTCGCGGAGCTTGTTGGCGCCGTGGCGCCAGTCGTTGCCCTCGGCGATCCGCTCCGCCGCGGCGACGATCTTCTCCTTCTGCTCCTTGGCCTCGGCGGCCTTCTGGGCCTTCTCGGCCCGGCGCACGGCGCGCTGCTGGGCGATCACGGGGCCGAGCGAGTCGAGCCGGGCCGCCAGGGAGGCGAGGTCGCCGACGGCGTTGGCCTCGGTCACCTGGGCGCGCACGAACTTGATCGTCTCGGTCGCCTCCTCGGGAGCGAGGACGCCGGAACGCACCCGCTGGTCGAGCAGGGAGACCTCGGTCTCGAGCGCCAGATAGCGGTCGGTGTAGAACTTCAGCGCCTCTTCCGGTGTGCCGACGGGGTACTGGCCGACAGCACGTTCGCCGTCGGCGATCTTCACGTAGACCGTGCCGTCGTCGCCGACGCGACCCCATTCGGTGCTCGTCACTGCAGTCCCTCGCTCGTTGCCCGGCAGAAGCAGTGGCCCACACTAGTGGTCAGATACCGGGGGGACGACCGATGGTTCGTCTCGATAGTGTTGCGGAGTGTTGATAGCTGGCTTCCCTGCAGGACCGTGGGGCACGAACTGCTACGTCGCCGCCACCGGCCCGGGCAGCGAGTGCGTCGTCGTCGACCCCGGCAAGGACGCCGCCGACGGCGTGGCCGAGGTGGTGCGCGAGCACCGGCTCAAGCCCGTCGCCGTCCTGGTCACCCACGGCCACGTCGACCACATGTGGTGCGTGGCCCCGGTGGCCGGCACCTACGACGCCACCGCGTGGATCCACCCCAGCGACCGGCACCTGCTCTCCGACCCGATGCTGGGCATGTCCCGCGAGAGCTCCGCGATGCTGCTCGGCGGCAACTACACCTGGGCCGAGCCCGACGACGTCCAGGAGCTGACCGACCTCCAGGAGCTCGAGCTCGCCGGCCTGCGCTTCGTGGTCGACCACACGCCCGGCCACACCGAAGGCTCGGTGACCTTCCGTACGCCGTACGACGCCCCCAACAGCGCCGACATCTCCGAGGTGATGTTCTCCGGAGACCTGCTGTTCGCCGGCTCGATCGGCCGCACGGACCTCCCGGGTGGTGACCACCCCACGATGCTGCGCAGCCTCACCACCAAGGTGCTGCCCCTCGCCGACGACATCGTGGTGCTGCCCGGCCACGGCGAGCAGACCTCCATCGGCCGCGAGCGCGCGACCAACCCCTTCCTGCAGGACCTCGTGACCCGATGAGCGCCAAGCCCACACCCCTGAGCGGGTTCCCCGAGCTGCTGCCCGAGCAACGCTTCGTCGAGCAGCAGGTGATCGACACGCTGCGCCACACCTTCGAGCTGCACGGTTTCGCCGGCATCGAGACCCGCGCCGTCGAGCCCCTCGACCAGCTGCTGCGCAAGGGCGACACC
>JBAZRQ010000083.1:0-7100 GCA_041662925.1 Nocardioides sp.
ATTCGCGGTCTGTCGGTGGGTCGACATACGCTGCTCGTCAGATGACTGCGACCCCTGACTCCGACCCTCCCGCAGGGGTGCACTCCCTGTGGCGTCTCCGGCACTACCTCCGCCCGCACCGGGTCGCCCTGGCCGTCATGCTGGGCACGGCGCTCGCCGGCGTCGGGGTCGCGATCGCGATCCCGCTGGTCACCAAGGCCCTGATCGACGGCCCGATCACCGAGCGCGACCTCGGCCCGGTCCTGCCCCTCGGTCTCCTCGCGCTGGCGCTCGGCGTGCTCGAGGCGGTGCTGATCTTCTGGCGCCGCTGGGTGCAGTCCAACGCGGTGCTCGCGATGGAGACCGAGATGCGCCGCGACCTCTACGCGCACCTCCAGGTACTCCCGATGGGCTTCCACAGTCAGTGGCAGTCCGGGCAGCTGCTCTCCCGCGCGACGACCGACCTCTCCGCCATCCGGCGCTTCGCCGGCTTCGGCCTGCTGTTCTTGGTCATCAACATCCTCCAGGTCACGCTGGTGACCCTCGTGCTGCTCAACATGTACTGGCCGCTCGGCCTCGTCGTCGCCGCCGCCGCGGCGCCCATCGTGTGGCTGTCGATGCGCTTCGAGAAGGCCTACGTCGTGGTCTCGCGCCGCGTCCAGGACGAGCAGGGCGACCTGGCCACCCTGGCCGAGGAGGGCGCCGTCGGGATCCGCGTGATCAAGTCCTTCGGCCGCAGCGAGCACGTGTCCCTGCAGTACGAGCGGGCCGCCGGTCAGCTCCACGAGACGAGCATGGACAAGGTGCGGCTCTCGGCGAAGTTCTGGACCTTCCTCGAGGTGATCCCCAACCTCGCCGTGGTGGTCGTGCTCCTACTCGGCGCCATCGGCGTCGGCACCGGGCGTCTCACCCCCGGTGAGCTGGTCGCGTTCATCACCCTGATGCTCTCGCTGGTCTGGCCGGTGGCCTCGCTCGGCTTCATCCTCGCGATGGCGCAGGAGGCGATGACCGCCGCAGCGCGCATCCTCGAGATCTTCGACACCGAGCCCGACATCGTCTCCGGCACCCAGGTCATCGAGCACCCACGCGGCCACCTCCGCTTCGAGCACGTCGACTTCGCCTTCCCCGACGCCCCCGACGAGCCGGTCCTGCGCGACGTCAACCTCGACCTCCAGCCGGGGGAGACGCTCGCCCTCGTGGGCGCGACCGGCTCGGGCAAGACCATCCTCACCGCGCTGGTCCCGCGTCTCTACGACGTCACCGGCGGCCGGATCACCATCGACGGCGTCGACGTGCGCGACCTGGAGCTCGGGCACCTCCGCACCCTGGTCGCCACCGCGTTCGAGGAGCCGACCCTCTTCTCCATGAGCGCCCGCGAGAACCTCACCCTCGGTCGTGCCGACGCCAGCGACGCCGACATCGACGAGGCGCTCGACATCGCCCAGGCCGGCTTCGCGCGCGACCTGCCCTGGGGCCTCGACACCCGCATCGGCGAGCAGGGCATGGCCCTGTCCGGCGGCCAGCGCCAGCGGCTGGCCCTGGCCCGGGCGGTCCTCGCCCAGCCCACGGTGCTCGTCCTCGATGACACCCTGTCCGCCCTCGACGTCCACACCGAGAAGCTGGTCGAGGAGGCGCTGCGCCGCGTGCTCGGCTCGACCACCGGTCTGGTGGTCGCCCACCGCGCCTCGACCGTGCTGCTCGCCGACCGGGTGGCGCTCATCGAGCGCGGCACGATCACCCACGTCGGTGATCACAGTGAGCTGTTGGCCACCGTGCCGGCCTACCGCGAGCTGCTCGCGGCCGAGGCCGACCACGAGGCCGCCCACCATGGGGCCCAGAGGGGGGTTCGGTCATGACCGACGCAGGTTGGCGCGGTGTTGCCGAGGTCGACGCCGTGGAGGCCGCCGAGCGGGAGGCCGCGGCCGCGATCAGGTTCACGGGCGGCTCGGGCCAGCTCCTGCGCGAGCTGCTCCAGCCCTACAAGCGCGCGATCAAGATCCTGGTCCTGATCGTCCTGGTCGAGAACATCGCGCGGCTGTCGATCCCCTACCTCGTCAAGGAGGGCATCGACACCGGCATCCCGCCGATCATCGCCGACGACAACCTGCGGCCGCTGTTCGTGATCGTCGGGATCGTGCTGGTCGCGACCCTCACCCAGGCCTTCGCCCGCAACCTGTTCCTGGTGCGCTCGGGCCGCATCGGCCAGGACATGCTCTTCCAGGTACGCCGCCGCGTGTTCCGCCACTTCCAGGTGCTCAGCCCCGCGTTCCACGACAGCTACACGTCGGGGAGGGTGATCTCGCGCCAGACCTCCGACGTCGACGCGATCTACGAGATGCTCGAGACCGGGTTCGACGGGCTGGTCACCGCGGCGCTCACCCTGGTCGGCACCGCCGCGCTGCTGCTGTTCCTCGACGTCAAGCTCGGCCTGGTCGCGCTGCTCTGCGGGCCGTTCCTGTTCTGGATCACCAACTGGTTCCGCAAGGAGTCGGGCAAGAGCTACCGCGTGACCCGCGAGAAGGTCGCGCTCGTGATCGTCCACTTCGTGGAGTCCATGGGCGGGATCCGCGCGGTCCAGGCGTTCCGCCGCGAGCCCCGCAACCAGGAGATCCTCGACGACGTCAACGAGCAGTACCGCGCCGCCAACCTGGTGGCGTTCCGGCTGGTCGCGTGGTTCATGCCCGGCATCCGCCTGATCGGCAACGTCACGATCGCCGTGGTGCTGCTCTACGGCGGCTACCGCGCCTACCACGGCGAGGTCACCGTCGGCGTGCTCGCGGCCTTCCTGCTCTACCTGCGCCAGTTCTTCGAGCCGATGATGGAGATCTCGCAGTTCTACAACACCTTCCAGTCCGCCTCGGCGGCGCTCGACAAGCTGGCCGGGGTGCTGCGCGAGGAGCCGAGCGTCCCCGATCCCGAGCACCCCACGCGCCTCGACCACGCCCGCGGTGAGCTGCGCTTCGACGGCGTCCGGTTCGCCTACGTCGACGACCGTCCCGTCCTGCCCGGGCTCGACCTCACCGTGCCCGCCGGACAGACCCTGGCCCTGGTCGGCACCACCGGAGCCGGCAAGACCACGCTGGCCAAGCTGGCCACCCGCTTCTACGACCCCGACGCCGGGCGGATCCTCCTCGACGGGCTCGACCTGCGCGACCTGACCTCCGACAACCTGCGCGAGGCGGTGGTGATGGTGACCCAGGAGAACTACCTCTTCTCCGGGACCATCTCCGACAACATCCGCTTCGGGCGCCCCGACGCCAGCCAGGAGGACGTCGAGCGCGCCACCCGGGCGCTGGGCGCCCACGACTTCATCATGGCGCTGCCCGAGGGCTATGACACCCACGTCGCCAACCGGGGTGGCCGCCTGAGCGCCGGCCAGCGCCAGCTCGTGGCGTTCGCCCGGGCGTTCCTCGCCGACCCGGCGGTGCTGATCCTCGACGAGGCCACGTCGTCACTCGACATCCCGTCCGAGCGGCTGGTCCAGCACGCGCTGCGCACCGTCCTGGCCGGCCGCACGGCGCTGATCATCGCCCACCGGTTGTCCACGGTCGAGATCGCCGACCGGGTGATCGTGATGGAGCACGGCCGGATCATCGAGGACGGAGCCCCGGCCGACCTGGTGGCCGGCGGCGAGGGCCGCTTCTCCGACCTGCACGAGGCCTGGCTCGACTCCCTGGCCTGAGCAGTAACCTCAGGTCGTGACCGACCTGAGCCGCGCCACCGCTGCCGAGACCGCCCGACTTGTCGCCGAGGGCGACCTGACCGCCCGCATCGTCCTCGACGAGGCCCTCGACCGGATCGCGGCGCGGGACCCCGGGCTCAATGCCTTCTCGGTCGTGCTCGCCGAGGCCGCCCGCGCCGAGGCCACGTCCCGCGACCAGCAGCGCGACGGGCGCGGCCCGCTCCACGGCGTACCGGTCGCCGTCAAGGAGGAGCTCGACGTCGCCGGCGCCGTCACCACGTTCGGCGGGGAGGCCAACTCGACCCCCGCAGCCGCTGACGGCGAGGTCGTCCGCCGGCTCCGCGCGGCGGGGGCGGTGATCGTGGGCAAGACGACGATGCCGGAGTTCGGCGCCTTCCCCTACACCGAGTCCGCGTCCCGCGGCCTCACCCGCAACCCCTGGGACCCCACGCGCACGCCCGGCGGCTCCAGCGGCGGTACGGCGGCAGCGGTGGCCGGCGGGATGGTCCCCGTCGGGATCGGCGGCGACGGCGGCGGCTCGATCCGGATCCCCTCCGCGTGCTGTGGTCTGTTCGGCCTCAAGCCGCAGCGCGGCCGGGTCACGACGGCGCCGCACCCCCACCTGTGGTGGGCGCTCGGCACGGTGGGCCCGCTCAGCCGCACGGTCCTGGACAGCGCGCTCGTCTACGACGTGATCCGCGGCAACGTGCCCACCGACCGGTTCGTTGCCGGTGGGTCCGGCTCGTTCGTGGAGGCGGCGCAGCGCCCGCCGGGCCGGCTGCGGGTCGGCTGGTCGGTCAAGCCGGTGACCCTCGGCATCAAGCCGGACCCGCTTCACGTGCGCGCCGTCGAGGACACCGCGCGGCTGCTGAGCGACCTCGGCCACGACGTACGCGAGATCGACCCGCACTACCCCGACCCGACGGCGGCGTTCGTGCCGCAGTTCTTCGCCGGGATCCGCACCGAGGCGGACGCGGTCGAGCACTTCGACCGCCTCGAGCGGCGGACCCGCGAGACCTATCGGCTCGGCTCTTGGGTGACGCCGCGGGTGACGGAGTGGGCGATCCGCGCGAGCGAGAAGATCGGGTCCAAGGCCAACCGCGTCTTCCAGGACGTCGACGTGCTGCTCACCCCCACGATGGCGCACCGGCCGCCCCGGGTCGGGGTCCTCGACGGCAGGGGCACGGTCGCCTCCTCGCTGCTCGCGATGCCGGCGATCGCCTACGTGGCCCTCTGGAACGTCGCCGGCAACCCGGCCGCCTCGGTCCCATGCGGCCTCGCCGCCGACGGGCTGCCGGTCGGGGTCCAGCTGGTCGGCCGGACCGACGACGAGGCCACGCTGCTCAGCCTCTCTGCCCAGCTCGAGGGGGCCCGGCCCTGGCCGGTGACGGTCGACGAGGTTCGCTAGGGGCCACGAGGGGCCACTAGGGTCACAGCGTGGCCGCCATCGACGTCGTCGACCTCACCAAGACCTACGGCCACCTGGCGGCCGTCGACGGGGTGTCCCTGCAGGTGGCCGAGGGGGAGTTCTTCGGGATCCTCGGACCCAACGGCGCCGGCAAGACCACCCTGCTCGAGATCGTCGAGGGGCTGCGCCGGCCCGACTCCGGCACGGCCAGCGTCTTCGGGCTCCCGGTGTGGCCGCGCAACCCGGCTCTGCTGCCCCGGATGGGGGTGCAGCTCCAGGCGTCGTCGTTCTTCGAGCGCCTCACCGCCCGCGAGCAGATCCACACCTTCGCCTCCCTGTACTCCGTCTCCATGACCGCTGCCGACGAGTGGCTCGAGCGCGTCGGCATGGTCGACAAGGCCGACACTCGGGTCGAGGACCTGTCTGGTGGGCAGGCCCAGCGGCTCTCCATCGCCTGCGCGCTGGTGCACGACCCGGACGTGGTCTTCCTCGACGAGCCGACCGCGGCGCTCGACCCCCAGGCGCGGCGCAACCTGTGGGACCTGCTGTCGGGGCTCAACGACTCCGGCCGCACGGTGGTCCTGACCACCCACTACATGGACGAGGCAGAGGCCCTTTGTGACCGGGTGGCGATCATGGACACGGGCCGGATCCTTAAGGTCGACTCGCCCGCTGCCCTGGTCCGCGGGCTCGACGCGCCGGCGCGGATCACGGTCGCTCCCGGCGCGGTCGCGCTCGAGGAGGCCCGCGCGATCGCGGACGTCGACGAGGCCCGCGAGTCCGCTGACGGAGTCGTCCTGGTGACCCGAGAACCGGCCCGGGTCGTCGCCTACCTCGCCGAGCGTGACCAGCTCGACGGGGTCCGGGTCCACACCGGCACCCTCGAGGACGTCTTCCTCGACCTCACCGGCCGCGAGTACCGCCCATGACCCACTCGAGTGCCGCCTTCGTCGCCCTGTCGCGAGCGATCTTCCTCGGGTTCATCCGGGACAAGGCCGCCGTGTTCTTCGCGATCCTCTTCCCGCTGATGTTCCTGGTGCTCTTCGGTGCCATCTTCACCGACCAGGACCAGTCCCGCGTGGAGCTGGTCAAGGTCGGCGAGGTGGCGCTGCTCGACGACCTTCCGGACGAGGCGCGCGAGGCCTTCGACGGCACCTTCGAGGTGACCTCGGCCGACGACCTCGACGACGCGCTCGCGCAGGTGCGCAAGGGCGACGCCGACGTGGCGGTCGAGCAGCAGGGTGACGCGCTGGTCGCGCACTACACGCAGACCGAGCAGGTCAACGCGGCGATCACCCAGGGCACGCTGCGCGCCTTCGTCGACGCCACCAACGTCGCCCGGCTCGCGGCCGCCAGCGGCACCCCGCCGCCGTACACGTTCCAGGCCGAGTCGGTCGAGGACGAGTCCCTGACCACCATCCAGTTCGTCACCCCCGGGCTGCTCGGCTGGGCCGTGGCGATGAGCGCCAGCTTCGGGGCCGCCGCCACGCTCCAGGGCTGGCGTCAGAGCAAGCTGCTTCGCCGCCTCCAGCTGTCGCCGGTCTCGACCCGTACCATCGTCGGCGCCCGGGTGGCCGTGACCGTGGCCGTCGCGCTCCTGCAGATGGCGATCTTCATCGGCCTGGGCGCCGCCGCCTTCGGGCTCACCCTGTCCGGGTCCTGGTGGATGACGGTGCCGATCCTGGTCGTCGGAACGTTGTGCTTCATGGCGCTCGGGCTGCTCGCGGGCGCGGTGGCCAAGACCACCGAGGGTGCGGTCAACATGGCCAACTTCTTCGTGCTGCCGATGGCGTTCCTCAGCGGGTCGTTCTTCCCGCTGGAGGGGGCGCCGGCGTGGCTGCAGTTCGTGAGCAACCTGCTGCCGCTCAAGCACCTCAACGAGGGGATGCTCGACGTCATGGTGCGCGGCGAGGGACCGTCCGCGGCGCTGCTCCCGATCGCGATCCTGGCCGGGTTCGCGCTGGTCGTCACTCTCGTCGCGGCCCGGCTGTTCCGGTGGGAGACCACCTGACCGAGCCTCTGTCCGGGCGT
>JBAZRQ010000084.1:0-7094 GCA_041662925.1 Nocardioides sp.
CAACCCTTCGAACGCTCCACGGAGTCGATCCAGCGGGCGTGGGCGGTGTCGGCGGTGGGGCGGTCGATGGAGGGTTCGAAGCGGCGGTCGAGCTGCCAGGTGTCGCGCAGGTCGTCGGTGGAGTCCCAGACGCCGGTGCCGAGGCCGGCGAGGAAGGCGGCGCCGAGGGCGGTGGTCTCGACCAGGCGCGGGCGCTCGACGGGTACGCCGATCTGGTCGGCCTGGATCTGGCAGAGCAGGTCGTTGGCGGACGCGCCGCCGTCGACCCGCAGCGACGCCCGCGCGGGCATCGTGTCGAGCACGTCGCGCACCTCGAAGGCGATCGCCTCGAGGGTGGCCCGGACGAGGTGGGCGCGGGTGGTGCCGCGGGTGACGCCGATGATCAGGCCGCGTGCGTGCGGGTCCCAGTGGGGGGCGCCGAGCCCGGTCAGGGCGGGCACGAAGACCACGCCGCCGGTGTCGTCGACCGTGGCGGCGATGGCCGCGGTCTCAGCGGCCGAGCCGACGATCTGCAGGCCGTCGCGCAGCCACTGCACGGCGGCACCGGTCACGAAGATCGAGCCCTCGAGCGCGTAGGTGAGCTCGCCGTCGGGCGAGCGCCACGCCGCGGTGGAGAGCAGTCCCGCGTCGGAGCGCTGGAGCGTGGTGCCGGTGTTGGTGAGGATGAACGAGCCGGTGCCGTAGGTGCACTTCGAGTCGCCCTCGTCGAAGCAGGTCTGCCCGAAGAGCGCCGACTGCTGGTCGCCGGCGATCCCCGCGATCGGCAGCGCCAGATCCAGGAACGACTGGGGGTCGCTGGTGGCGAGGTCGCCCCAGTTGGGCACCAGCTCGGGCAGCGCGTCCCGGGGTACGCCGAACAGCGCGCACAGCTCGTCGGACCAGTCGCCGGTGGTCAGGTCGAACAGCAGGGTGCGGCACGCGTTGGAGACGTCGGTGAGGTGCTCGAGCCCACGGGTCATCCGCGCGACCAGGTAGGAGTCGACGGTGCCGATCGCGTAGCGCCCCGACTCGACCAGCGCCCACGTGTGCGGCTCGTGCTCGGCGAGCCACGCCAGCTTGGTGCCGGAGAAGTAGGGGTCGAGCCGCAGCCCGGTCAGCTCGGTGACGCGCTCCTCGTGGCCCGCGTCGCGCAGCCGCGTGCAGATGTCCGCCGTACGACGGTCCTGCCAGACGATCGCGCGCCGGGGCGAGCCCAACGTCTCGCGGTCCCAGAGCAGGATCGTCTCGCGCTGGTTGGTGATGCCGATGCCCTTGAGCTCGGAGGCGTCGACCTGGGCCAGCGCGTCGCGCGTGGCCTCCAGCGTGGACTGCCAGATCTCCTCGGGGGTGTGCTCCACCCAGCCCGGCCGTGGGAAGTGCTGCGCGAACTCCTGGTAGCCCTTGGCTGCGATCCGGCCGTCGGGCGTGACGACGACCGCGGTCACCCCGGTGGTGCCGGCGTCGATCGCGAGGATGCTCACCGACCGGCCCTCACAGCTCGGGGCCGCGGACGATGTCGAGGACCCGCTGGTCGATCCACTCGAGCGCGGGGGAGACCCGCATCTCGTAGTTCTCGGTGCCGACCCAGGCGTTGAAGTCCGGGAAGCCCGCGTCGCGGGCGAAGGCCTGCAGCTCCTCCTCGAGCTCGGGAGTCACCGGCACCTTCTCCTCCTCGGTGGACGCCGTCAGGTAGAGCTCGTTGAGCTCCAGCAGCCGGGTGAGCTCGTCGATCGGCGCCGGGTGGTCGTCGACGCGCAGGTCGACGTCGATGTCGTCGCGGCCGCCGTACCCGGCCCCCTCGCGTACGACGAGCAGCGCGGCCGACTGCCGGCCGCGCTTGTCGCCGCCGGCGACGTCACCGGCGGCGAGGGCGAGCAGCAGCCGGTCGGCCAGTGGGGACTCGTCGGACGAGGCCTGCCAGGCCAGCTCCATCGCCTCGACCACCTCGGCCCCGGCGAGACAGTTGCCCTGGATCGCGTAGCCCTCGCCGATCACCCCGCCGGCCCACTCGATGCACGCGTGACCCGTGTGCGAGGCGGCGTTGCCGTCGACGTCGACGATCCCGACCTGCCGGTCGTCGCGTCCCTCGTCCTCCTCGAGCAGGCGCTGCAGCGCCACCGGGGCGGTCGCGCCCTCGTCGAGGTGGGCCAGCGCGAGGCCCTTGTAGGCGACGTTGGCGTCGGCCTGCGTGGCGATGGCGCCGACCTCCGCCACGGCAGCCGGTACGACGGCGCCCACGGCCAGGAACTTCGAGGCCACCGCGACCCCCCAGGACTCGCCGTCGGAGGAGCGGGCCACGATAGAGAACGTCATGCGCGCGAGGTTAGCCAACTCGTCCGATATCCGCTTGCCCTCAAGTGCGGTTGAAGTACCAGGATGGGTCCGTGCTCGAACGCCTCGGCTTCCCTCCCGTCGGTGACCACCGTCGGTTCGTGACCGCGCTCGCGATCGACGCGATGGGCAGCGGCGTGTTCATGCCGGTCTCGCTGCTCTACTTCCTGGTCACGACCGACCTGAGCCTGGTGCAGGTGGGCGGCGCCATCTCGCTGGCGAGCCTGGTGGCACTGCCGGCCGGACCGCTGATCGGCTCGGTCGTCGACCGGGTGGGCGCCAAGCACGTCCTGTTGGCCGGCAACGTGCTGCAGGCCCTCGGGTTCGCGGCCTACCTCGTCGCCGAGTCCTTCGTGTCGCTCACGGTGTGGACGATCGTGGTCACGGTCGGGCGGACCGCCTTCTGGGGCTCCTTCGGCAACATCGTCGCGGCGATCTCCCAGCCGGGGGAGCGGGAGAAGTGGTTCGGCTTCCTCGGCGCCCTGCGCAACGTCGGCTTCGCGGTCGGCGGCCTCGCCGCGGGTGCCGCGATCACCATCGGCACCCAGACGGCGTACGCCACCGTCGTCGTCGTCAACGCCACCTCGTACGCCGTGGCGTTCGGGCTGCTGCTGTCGGTCCCGGCCACCACGACGCCGCAAGCCAGGAGCAGCGCCGGCACCCGCAGCGAGCCGGGATCGTGGGCGGTCGTGCTGGCCGACCGCCCCTACCGGGTGCTGTTCTGTGGCCAGCTCGCCTACTCGACCTCGATGATGGCGCTCAACTTCGCGATGCCGGTCTACGCGACCGAGGTGCTGGGGCTCGCGGGGTGGGTGACCGGGGCGATCTTCACGATCAACACGGTCATGGTCGGCTTCGGCCAGGGGCTCGTGGTGCGGGGGCTCACCGGACGGGTGCGCTGGCGGGTGCTGATGGCCGCCAACGCCACGTTCGCGGCGTCGTTCGTCGTGCTGCTCGGCGCCAGCCGGCTGTCGGTGGGCCTCGCGACCGCGGTCATGCTCGTGGGGTCGGTGATCTACACGCTGGGTGAGCTGCTCGGCGGACCCGTGCACGGCGCGCTGTCGGCCGAGGCGGCACCCGAGCACCTGCGCGGCCGCTACCTGTCGCTGATCCAGCTCGCCTGGAACGGGTCGGGCGCGCTGGCTCCGGTCGGCGTCGCCTGGCTCCTGTCCCGCGGGCCGGAGCCGGTGTGGCTGGCGTTCGTCGGGGTCTCGCTGCTCGGGATGCTGCTCGCGGCCCGGGTGGGCGTGGTCATGCCACGCGCGGCGTCGCGGGTCACCAACCGCGCCGAGGAGCCGGTCGTCGCCTGACGCTTCGACCTGCTGGTCGTGAACCTCCCCACCTGAGGGCAAAGTGGCTAGGGTGGGGAACGTTCTCTATGAACGATCCAACCAGTTCCTAGACCAGGAGGTCTCATGCGCGTCGGAGTGCTCACCGGAGGTGGCGACTGCCCCGGACTGAACGCCGTGATCAGGGCAGTGGTCCGCAAGGGCGTCCACACCCACGGCTTCGAGTTCGTCGGCTACCGCGACGGCTGGAAGGGCCCGCTCGAGGGGCTGACCATGGAGCTCGGGATCCAGGAGTGCCGCGGCATCCTGCCCCGTGGCGGCACGATCCTCGGCTCGTCGCGCACCAACCCGTTCAAGATCGACGGCGGGGTCGAGAAGATCAAGGACAACCTCGCCGCGGACGGCGTCGACGCGCTCGTGGCGATCGGCGGCGAGGACACCCTCGGCGTCGCCACCAAGCTGGCCGACCTCGGCGTGCACGTCGTCGGCGTACCCAAGACGATCGACAACGACCTCTCAGGCACCGACTTCACGTTCGGCTTCGACACCGCGGTCAACATCGCGACCGAGGCGATCGACCGGCTGCACACCACCGCCGAGTCCCACCACCGCGTGCTGGTGGTCGAGGTCATGGGCCGCCACGCCGGTTGGATCGCCCTGCACGCCGGCATCGCCGGCGGCGCCAGCGCGGTGCTGATCCCCGAGCAGCCCTTCGACATCGAGGCGCTGTGCGAGCACGTCGAGAACCGGTTCAAGACCAAGTACGCGCCGATCATCGTGGTCTCCGAGGGAGCGGTCCCGGCCGAGTCCACCGACGGTCACGGCATGACCACCCAGAACCAGGAGAAGGACGCCTTCGGCCACGTGCGGCTGGGCGGCATCGGTGACCGGATCGCGGGCGAGATCGAGCAGCGCACCGGCAAGGAGGCACGCGCGGTCGTGCTCGGCCACATCCAGCGTGGCGGCACGCCCACGGCGTTCGACCGCTGGCTGGCCACGCGCTTCGGCCTGCAGGCCGCCGATGCCGTCGCCGACGGCGACTGGGGCACGATGATGGCGCTGCGCGGCACCAAGATCATCCGGGTGCCGCTGAGCGAGGGCACCGCCGAGCTCAAGGTCGTCAGCCCGGAGGAGTACGCCGAGGCGCAGGTCTTCTTCGGCTGACGGGTCGGCGCAAGCCGCGACGTGAGCAGTCCGCCGCCGTCCCGCGAATCGGTGGCGGGCCGCGGCCCGCGTAGGCTTGGCCGGTGAGCACCGTTCCCGACCTCGCCGCCCTGCACGCCCTCGGGCCGGCCCAGCAGCCGACGTACGGCGACCCGGTCGCCGTCGACGCCGCCGTCGCCCGGCTCCGCACCATGCCGCCGCTGGTCTTCGCCGGCGAGTGCGACGAGCTCAAGGCCAAGCTCGCCGCGGTCGCGCGCGGGGAGGCGTTCCTGCTCCAGGGCGGCGACTGCGCCGAGACCCTGGCCGGGGTCACCGCCGACAACGTGCGCAACAAGCTGCGGGTCCTGCTGCAGATGGCCGTCGTGCTGACCTACGCCGCGTCCGTGCCGGTGGTCAAGCTCGGCCGGCTGGCCGGCCAGTACGCCAAGCCGCGCAGCTCCGACCTCGAGACCCGTAACGGCGTGACCCTGCCCGCCTACCGCGGCGACGCCGTCAACGGCTACGACTTCACGCCCGAGTCGCGGGTGCACGACCCGCAGCGGCTCGTCGACGTCTACAACGCGTCGGCCGCCACGCTCAACCTGGTCCGCGCGTTCGTCACCGGCGGCTACGCCGACCTGCGCCAGGTCCACACCTGGAACACCGACTTCGTGCGCGACTCGGTCGCGGGCCAGCGCTACGAGAAGCTCGCCCACGAGATCGACCGGGCGATGGCGTTCATGGAGGCGATCGGCGCCGACCCCGACGAGTTCCACCGGGTCGACTTCCACTCCTCCCACGAGGCACTGGTGCTCGAGTACGAGCACGCGATGACCCGGATCGACTCGCGCACCGAGCAGCCCTACGACGTCTCGGCCCACTTCCTGTGGATCGGCGAGCGCACCCGCCAGCTCGACAACGCCCACGTCGAGCTGCTGCGCCACATCCGCAACCCGATCGGCGTCAAGCTCGGCCCGACCACCACGCCCGACGACGCCCTGGCGCTCGCCGAGCGGCTCAACCCCGACAACGAGGCCGGCCGACTCACCTTCATCACGCGCTTCGGTGCGGGCAAGATCCGCGACGGCCTGCCGGAGCTGGTCGAGAAGGTCACGGCCTCCGGGATCAACGTGGCCTGGGTGTGCGACCCCATGCACGGCAACACCTTCGAGGCGAGCTCGGGCTACAAGACCCGGCGCTTCGGCGACGTCATCGACGAGGTGCAGGGCTTCTTCGACGTCCACCACGCCCTCGGCACGTGGCCGGGCGGCGTGCACGTCGAGCTCACCGGTGACGACGTCACCGAGTGCGTCGGCGGCGGCGAGGAGCTGCTCGAGTCCGAGCTCGGCGGTCGCTACGAGTCGGTGTGCGACCCGCGGCTCAACCGCGTGCAGTCGCTCGAGCTGGCGTTCCTGGTGGCGGAGATGCTGCGCCGCGAGAAGCCCCACACCTGAGCATGATCGACCTCCGCAGCGACACCGTCACCCGGCCCACCGAGGCGATGCGGGCCGCGATGGCCCGCGCCGAGGTGGGCGACGACGTCTACGGCGAGGACCCCACCGTCGCGGCGCTCCAGGACCGGGTCGCCGCGCTCTTCGGCCACGAGGCCGCGCTGTTCATGCCCACCGGCTCCATGGCCAACGTGCTGGCGGTGCGCTCGGTGGTGGCACCCGGCCAGGAGGTGCTCTGCGAGGCGAGCGCCCACATCGCCCGGGCCGAGCTCGGCGCCCACGGCGCCTACAGCGGCGTCACCATGCGCACCTGGTTCCACCCGCGCGGGCAGGTCGACCTCGCGATGGTGCAGACCCTCTTCGCTCCCGAGATGGGCCCGTTCTTCGTGCGCACCGCGGCGATCTCCGTGGAGAACACCCACAACTTCGCCGGAGGAGCGGTGCTGCCCCTCGCCGACCTCCGCGACCTGCGCGACTACGCCACCGGCGTCGGCGCGGCGATCCACCTCGACGGCGCCCGCATCTGGAACGCGCACGTCGCGACCGGCACCCCGCTCGCCGAGTACGGCGCGATCGCCGACGTGATGTGTGTGTGCCTCTCCAAGGGGCTCGGCGCACCGGTCGGCTCGCTGCTGGTCGGCAGCCGCGACACCGTCGCCGAGGCCCGCGTGTGGCGCAAGCGGATGGGCGGCGGCATGCGCCAGGTCGGCATCCTCGCCGCAGCCGGCCTGCACGCCCTCGACCACCACGTCGAGCGGCTCGCCGACGACCACGACCACGCCCGACTGCTGGCCGAGGCGTGCGGTGTCGACCCCGACAGCGTCGACACCAACATCGTGGTGGTGCCCCGCACCGACGCCGCCGAGTTCGTGGTCCGCGCCGCCGAGGGGGGCGTCCGGGT
>JBAZRQ010000085.1:0-7091 GCA_041662925.1 Nocardioides sp.
CGACGACCAGCGCCATTACCGTCAGCGCGGCGACCCGGGTCCGGTTCGCCAGCAGGTGCGGCTGGATCATCGGGTGCGCGACCCGGCGCTCGGTGACGGCGAGCACGCCGAGCAGCAGGACGCCGACCGCGAACCCGGCCAGGGTGCGCGCCGAGGTCCACCCGTGGTCCGGCGTACCGATCAGGGCCCAGACCAGCGCCACCGCACCGAAGGTCGCGGTGACGGCGCCGACGACGTCGAAGCGCCCGGGGCGGCGCGGGGTCTCGGTGACGAAGCGCCGGGCCAGCACCAGCACGACCAGGCCGATCGGCACGTTGATGAAGAGCGTCCAGCGCCACGAGCCGATGTCGGTGACCAGGCCGCCGAGCAGCAGGCCGAGCGAGGCGCCGCCGGACGAGACCGCGGCGAAGAGCGCCAGCGCGCGGTTGCGTGCGGCCTCGTCGGGTGCGCTGGTGGTGAGCAGTGCCAGCACGCTGGGGGCCGCGAGTGCCGCCCCGACGCCCTGGGCGGCCCGGGCGGCGACCAGCTGGCCGGGCGTCTGGGCCAGGCCGCCGAGCAGGGACGCGACGGTGAAGAGGGTGAGCCCGACCTCGAAGAGCCGGAGCCGGCCGCGGACGTCGCCGAGGCGGCCGCCGAGCAGCAGCAGCCCGCCGAAGGCGAGCGTGTAGGCGTTGAGCACCCACGACAGGGAGGCGGGGCCGAAGCCGAGGTCGGCGTCGATGCGCGGCAGCGCGACGTTCACGACGGTGGCGTCGAGCACCAGCATCAGCTGGGCGACGAGCACGATCGCGATGCCGGTCGCGGCGCGCGTGGCGTCGGGGGGCAGGTCGGTGGGGAGCTCCACGGGGGGTGCGGTGAGAGCGGGGGAGGACGTGTCGACGGACATGTGGTGAGTCCTGTTCTGGCCGGAGTGGCCGGTGTACGCTGAGATGTGGAGATTGACTCCGGTTGGCTCCACCACCATACGGAGACACTCTCCGTTTAGGCAAGACCTCGAAGGAGATTTCTCGTGCGTGCCGATGCGAAGCGCAACTACGACCGCATCGTCGAGGTCGCCCGCGAGGTCTTCCTGGAGCAGGGCTACGACGCCTCGCTCGACGAGGTCGCCAAGCGCGCGGGCGTCGGCCCGGGCACGCTCTACCGGCACTTCCCCCAGCGCGAGAACCTCCTCGACGCGATCATGCAGAGCTGGGTCGACCGGGTCGAGGAGGCCGCCGACCAGGCAGTCGCCCACGAGGGGCCACCGCGGGAGGTGCTGCTGGCCTGGTTCGAGACCTACGTCGCGCTGATCAGCCTGCACAAGGGCGGGCCCGCCAAGATCACCTCCGCGATGGGCCACTCCGACTCGCCGATCGCCACCAAGTGCCAGACCCTCACCCGCGCCAACGACCGCGTCGCCGAGCGGCTGGAGCGCGAGGGCGCACTGCGAGACGGCGTCGACTCCGTGCAGATGTGCCGCCTGGTCGGCGGTGTCGCCACGGTCGCCGACCAGGGCGACCTGGACCCGACCGTCGTACGGCCGCTGCTCGAGGTCGTCGCCGACGGACTGCTGCGCTGAGGAGTCGGGCTCGCCGGTAGATTGGCACCGTGCCTGAGACCCGCGTCCCCCTGCTCGACACCGTCTCCGTCGCCGCCGAGGACCCCGGACGCGAGCAGCCCTGGAGCGACCTCGGCCTCAAGGCCGACGAGTACGCCGAGATCCGCCAGATCCTGGGCCGGCGCCCGACCAGCGCCGAGCTGGCGATGTACTCCGTCATGTGGAGCGAGCACTGCTCCTACAAGAGCTCCAAGGTGCACCTCAAGCAGTTCAGCGAGATCCCCCAGGAGACGCCGGCCGGCAAGATGCTGGCCGGCATCGGCGAGAACGCCGGCGTGATCGACGTCGGTCATGGCTACGCCGTCACGTTCAAGATCGAGTCGCACAACCACCCGTCGTACGTCGAGCCCTACCAGGGTGCGGCGACCGGGGTCGGCGGCATCGTGCGCGACATCCTCGCCATGGGCGCCCGGCCGGTCGCCGTGATGGACCCGCTGCGCTTCGGCCCGCTCGACGCCGATGACACCCACCGGGTGCTGCCCGGGATCGTGGCCGGCGTCGGTGGCTACGGCAACTGCCTCGGCCTGCCCAACATCGGCGGCGAGGTCGTCTTCGACGAGACCTACCTCGGCAACCCGCTGGTCAACGCCCTGTGCGTCGGGGTGCTGCGGCACGAGGACCTCCACCTCGCCAAGGCGTCGGGCGTCGGCAACCAGGTGATCCTCTACGGCGCCAAGACCGGCGGTGACGGCATCGGCGGCGTCAGCATCCTCGCCTCGGAGACCTTCGAGTCGACCGGGCCGGCGAAGCGCCCCAGCGTCCAGGTCGGCGACCCCTTCCTGGAGAAGCTGCTTATCGAGTGCACCCTCGAGATCTTCGCGGCCGGCCTGGTGGCCGGCATCCAGGACCTCGGCGGCGCCGGCCTCTCGTGCGCCACCTCGGAGCTGGCCTCGGCCGGTGACGGCGGGATGTACGTCGAGCTCGACCTCGTGCCGCTGCGCGACTCGACGCTGGCGCCCGAGGAGATCTTGATGAGCGAGTCGCAGGAACGGATGATGGCCATCGTCGAGCCCGACGACGTCGCCGCCTTCCTCGCCATCTGCGCCAAGTGGGAGGTCGACGCCACCGTCATCGGCGAGGTCACCGACACCGGCCGGCTGGAGATCGACTGGCACGGCGAGCGGGTGGTCGACGTACCGCCGCGCTCCGTGGCCCACGACGGCCCGACCTACCACCGGCCCTTCGCCCGGCCCGACTCCCAGGACGTGCTGCAGGGCGACGTCGCCGAGGCGCTGATGCGCCCGGCCACGGGTGACGAGCTCGCGGCGACCCTGCTGCGGCTGGTCGCCTCGCCCAACCTGTGCGACAAGTCGTGGGTCACCGACCAGTACGACCGCTACGTGCGCGGCAACACCGTGCTCGCCCAGCCCAGCGACAGCGGGATGATCCGGATCGACGAGGACACCAACCTCGGGGTCGCGATCTCGACCGACTGCAACGGCCGCTTCGCACGGCTCGACCCCTACGCCGGGGCGCAGCTGGCGCTGGCGGAGTCCTACCGCAACGTCGCGACCGGCGGCGCCGTCCCGGTCGCGATCTCCGACTGCCTCAACTTCGGCTCGCCCGAGGACCCCGGCGTCATGTGGCAGTTCGCGGAGGCCTGCCGCGGCCTCAAGGACGGCTGCCTCGAGCTGGGTGTCCCGGTGACCGGCGGCAACGTCAGCCTCTACAACCAGACCGGCGAGACCCCGATCCTCCCCACGCCGGTCGTCGCCGTCCTCGGCGTGATCGAGGACGTCACCCGGCGTACGCCGTCCGCGTTCCAGGCGGCCGGCGAGCGGGTGTTCCTGCTCGGCGAGACCCGCGAGGAGCTCTCGGGCTCGGAGTGGGCGCACGTCGTGCACCGCCACCTCGGCGGCCTCCCGCCGAAGGTCGACCTCGCGGCCGAGAAGTCCCTGGCCGAGCTGCTCCACGAGGCCGTCGGCCTGGTGACCAGTGCGCACGACCTCTCCGACGGCGGCCTGGCCCAGGCGCTCGTCGAGGCGTCGCTCCAGCACGACGTCGGCGTCACCGTGACCGTGCACGACGACGCGTTCGTCTGTCTCTTCTCCGAGTCGACCGCCCGGGTCATCGTGACCGTGCCCGACGCAGACGGCGAGCGGCTCGAGGCCCTGGCCGCGCGCCACGGCGTACCTCTGACGGAGATGGGGCGCACCGGCGGCGACGAGCTCGTCGTCGAGGGCCAGTTCGCCCTGTCGTTGAGCGAGATCCGGGACGCCTGGTCAGCAACCCTGCCGGCCGCCCTTGGCTGACGACCTGGTCGTCTCGCGGTCGCTGGTCATCCCGGCGGCCGAGCTCTCCGAGCGCTTCTCGCGCTCGTCGGGGCCGGGCGGGCAGGGCGTCAACACCGCGGACACCCGAGTCGAGCTGTCCTTCGACCTGGGCGGGTCGCCGTCGGTGCCGGCGTACCTCCAGGAGCGGATGCTGGCGCGGCTCGGCTCGCGGCTGGTCGACGGCGTCGTGACGGTGACCGCCAGCGAGCACCGCACCCAGCTCGCCAACCGGCGGGCCGCGCGGGAGCGGCTGGCGTCGCTGCTGCGCGACGCGGCGCTGCCGCCCGGCCCGACGCGGCGGGCGACCCGGCCGACCCGCGGCTCCAAGGAGCGGCGTCTCGGCGCGAAGAAGCGCCGCGGGGAGATCAAGAAGGGCCGCCAGGGTCGCTTCGACTGACTTCGCGACGAGGCGCGTGGTGTGACCGTGGCAGGCTGGCAGGTCCGTGCTCATGCCCAGGGAGAGCCCATGGTGACCGTCGGTGTCGTGTTCCGCCCGCAGCAGCCTCCCGAGGAGCTCGAGGCGGTGGTGCGGTTTGCCGACGCGGCTGGCGTGCCGGAGCTGTGGCTGTGGGAGGACTGCTTCCTCGAAGGTGGGCTGACCACCGCGACCGCGGCGCTGGCCTGGTCGAACGGGTTGCGCGTGGGCATCGGTCTGCTGCCGGTGCCGCTGCGCAATCCGGCAGTGGTCGCCATGGAGCTCGCCACCTTGGAGCGGCTGTGGCCGGGCCGGGTGCTGCCGGCTCTGGGGCACGGGATCCTCGACTGGATGGCGCAGGTGGGGGCGGGGGTCGACTCCCCGATGACGTTGCTGCGCGAGCACGTCGATGCCGTGCGTGACCTGCTCGACGGCCACCGAGTCGACCGTGCTGGCCGCTACGTCCGACTCGACGGCGTCGCGCTCGACTGGCCCCCTGCTGCCCGACCGCCGCTGCTGGTCGGGGCTCGCGGCGAACGGACGGTCCGGCTGGCCGGTGAGCTGGGCGACGGGGTGCTGCTCGATTCGGTGACCGACCCCGCGACCGTACGGCGCGCCCGCGATGTCGTGGACGAGGCCCGCGCCCGGTCGGGGCGCACGGGCCGCGCGATCGTGACGGCGTACACGCAGGTCGACCCGACGCAGGTGGCCGATCGCGTGGCCGTGCTGGGAGAAGCGGGCGCGGATACCGTCGTGCTGCAGGGCACCGGCGAGCGGCCCGACCCCCGCCCGATCATCGAAGCGCTGACCGCGGCCGGGCTGGTGACAGCACGCTGGTGAGGCGCCGTCACCGGCTCAGGTCGCGCTCGCGACGCCCGTGGCGATCAGGCCCTGGGCGGCCGTGTAGGTCGTCATGACGACTGACTCGAGGACGGGTCGGGGCTCGGTGAGGAGGAACTCCTGGACAGCGAGCACGGTGTCGGAGATGACGAACAGCGCGGCACCGGCCTGCAGGGTCCTTCGCGCCCCCGGCGGCAACGCAGGGTCGAGCATGCGTGAGCTCGCGAACATCCCGGACAGGATCGTCGCGTATACGGCGACCGGAACCCGGAGCGCCGGGTCCTTGCGCCCGGCCGCGACGCTCATCGCAGGCGCGGCGGTCAGCCACAGACCGAGCGCGACCTTGAGACCTGCGGTGTCGTGGGTCTTGCGGTCGCCGCGCACTGACAGGAACGCGGCGATGTAGGCGACGTGAGCCCCGAAGAACGACCCGAGACCGGTCAGGAACGAACGCTCGCTCGTACCGAGCAGCGCCACGTCACCGCCCCAGGAGAACGCCTGGGCCACTGTCGTCCCGGTGAGGAGCACAGTGGTGTCGGAACGATCCCTACGGCCCCGGGTGCCGTCGAGGAAGGCGGTCGCCAGCGCAGGCATCAACGCCGGCTTGAGGACGTACCTCAGCCGTCGGGCCGTGGTGCTGCTCTTGCCGGCAAGCGCACTGTCGGCGATCGCGAGGACGGTGTAGACAGCACTGGGCAGCAGGGTCTTGGCTCGGGGCATGCCGCTCATCCTGAGGCTTGCCGGTGGCGCTGGCCAGACCCGTTCCGCACATCGGCCACGACCGACCGCTCCGCGGCATAGGACCTGACACTCAGGCGAGTGAGGCGACCAGTCGCTGTATGACCGCGACGCGGCAAGAGCGGATGCCAGGGTTCGTAGTCAAACGTACCTATTGGGCGCTCGGCGACGTTGCTTGAGCGCGGCTACAAGCGCCCCGACCCCGATGGGTACGTCCGACTACGCAGCATCCGACTCTCGGCAGATGAGTGCTCTCGCGCCCGTGCGTAGGGACGCACTTACTCAATCGAGCTGGACCTCGAGGTGCCCGACCAGGTCGCCGTCCCACGTCAGCCGCATCAGGCCGGTGCCGCCGCGGTGCCAGGCGAAGCGGATCACGTCGGTGCCGTCCACCTCGGTCGCCTGGACCAGGAGCATGGTGTCGTCGGGCGGGTCCGCGACGTAGGCGTCGAGGATCGCCAGCCGCCCGCGCAGCGGCGGGACAGGGACGCCGACGAAATCCAGGGCCGCGTCGGCGGCGAACCACTCGCTGAACGACTCCCAGTCACCACTGGTGACCGCGGCGTTGAAGTGGAGGATGTGCCGGTGTGCCCGGCGTTCGGCCTCGGAGTCCGAGCTCATGCCTGCCGACGATAGAGCGCGAAAGGGGGATGCGTCGATGCGTCGCCGTACGCTCCTCGGCCTGCCCGCCTTCGGCGCGGTGGGTGCGCTGCTGGCCGCGTGCGGGAAGGATGCCCCCGTGAGAGAGCCCGACGGTCCCGGCGAGGGAC
The DNA here is from genome assembly GCA_041662925.1 of Nocardioides sp. GTDB lineage: Bacteria > Actinomycetota > Actinomycetes > Propionibacteriales > Nocardioidaceae > Nocardioides. The sequence goes on from JBAZRQ010000085.1 coordinate 6,634, forward strand.
GCATCGCCTACGGCGACGACCCCAGCCAGTACGGCGAGCTCTACCTGCCCGAGGGCACGCCGCGGGGCGTGGTCGTGGTGATCCACGGCGGCTTCTGGAAGGCGGCGTACGACGCGTCGCTGGGGCGGCCGCTCGCGACCAGCCTGGCGGCGGAGGGCTGGGCGGCATGGAACCTGGAGTACCGGCGTGTGGGCAACGGCGGCGGCGCGCCCGCGACCTTCGACGACGTGTCGGCCGGGATCGACCGGCTCGCCGACCTCGACCTGGACACCTCGACCGTGGTGACCCTGGGGCACTCGGCCGGCGGCCACCTCGCTGCGTGGGCGGCGACTCGCGGTCACGACCCGGCGTGGCCGGGGCGGGTGCCGGTCACGGCGGTCGTGTCGCAGGCGGGCGTGCTCGACCTGCGGTCGGCTGCCGAGGACGACCTGGGCGACGGCGCGGTGCGGGCGCTGCTC
>JBAZRQ010000086.1:0-6997 GCA_041662925.1 Nocardioides sp.
CCGTGGTGTGGCGCCGGCTCAGGCGCCGTACACAGGCTCCGGAGCAGGCGCAGCGGCGAGCAGGTCACGCAGGGCCGGACCGACGGAGACGGCGTCCCAGCGCTTGCCGAGGTCGTGGGCGGGGCCGTGGGACCAGCCGTTCTCGACGGTGACCTTGCCGCCGTCGATCTCGATCACGCGGCCGGTGACGTCGGCGGCGTCGACCGAGGCCAGCCAGGCGACGATCGGGGAGTTGTCCTCGGGCAGCGCCATGGCGGAGGTGTCGAAGGCGCCTTCGGTCATCCGGGTACGGGCGACCGGCGCGATCGCGTTGACGGTCACGCCATAGCGGCCCATCTCCTGGGCGGCGACGAGGGTGAGCCCCGCGATGCCGGCCTTGGCGGCGGAGTACGTCGCCTGGCCGACCGAGCCCTGCAGCCCGGCGCCGGACGAGGTGTTGATCACCCGGGCGGCGCGCTGGCGGCCCTCCTTCGACTCCGCGCGCCAGTAGGCGCCCGCGTGGCGCAGGGGCGCGAAGTGGCCCTTGAGGTGGACCCGGATCACGGCGTCCCACTCCTCCTCGGAGGTGTTGACCAGCATCCGGTCACGCACGAAACCGGCGTTGTTGACCAGGATGTCGAGCCCGCCGAACTCGGAGATCGCCTGGTCGACCATCGCCGCGGCCTGCTCGAAGTCCGCGACGTCGGCGCCGTTGACCACGGCACGGCCCCCGGCGGCCACGATCTCCGCCACCACCTCCTCGGCGGGCGACTCACCCGTACCCTCCCCTGAATCTCTCTGGCCCGCGAGCGAGACGCCGAAGTCGTTGACCACCACGGCGGCACCGTGGCGGGCCAGCTCGAGCGCGTGGGCCCGGCCGATGCCGCGCCCCGCGCCGGTGACGATCGCGACGCGACCTTCGAGAAGAGTGCTCACTGGTGCTCCTTCAGGGTTTCATTCGGGATGTCGTTCTGGGCTGCGGACAGGAAGACGGGCGGCTCTCCGCCGCCGTGACACTCGATGCGCGCGCCCGAGACGTACGACGCCAGGTCGCTCGCCAGGAAGACGGCGACGTGGCCGACCTCCTCGGGCCGGGCCATCCGGCCGAGCGGGATGGTCGCCTCGATCGCGGCGACACCGGCGTCGCCGCCGTAGTGGTCGTCGGTGTTCTCGGTGCGGCACAGTCCGACGTCGATGGCGTTCATCCGGACCAGGGGCGCCCACTCGATCGCGAGCGACTTGGTCAGCGAGTCGACCCCGGCCTTGGCGGCGCCGTACGCCGCGGTGCCCGGCGAGGGCCGCAGCGCCGAGACCGACGAGATGTTGACGATGGCGCCCCCGGTGGGCTGCCCCTGCATCACGGCGTTGGCGGCCTGCGCGCAGGTGAGGGGACCCATCAGGTTGAGGCCGACGATCTTGTCGTGGAAGCGCGGCGAGGCGTCCGCCGCCGGAGAGTACGGCGCGCCTCCGGCGTTGTTGACCAGCACGTCCAGGCTGCCGTGGGCGGCGACGACGTCCGCGACCAGCGCCCGCACGGCGTCGGGCTCGCGGACGTCGCACACGTGGTGCGTCGTGCCGGCGACCGGTGGCACGTCGGAGCGGGAGCAGGTGACGACCGTGGCGCCGGCCGCGAGGAAGGCGCGGGTGATCCCGAGGCCGATCCCTTTCGTCCCGCCGGTGACGAGGACGACCCGTCCGGACAGATCCAGCGACAGCGACATGCTGCTAGGCTACCAAGCAAGCGTTAGGTTTGTCAGAGAGGCAGGCAGAGGCAGGCATGGCCATCACCTCAGAGCTCCGTGACGACGGCATCCGCATCGTCACGATGAGCCATCCCCCGGTCAACGCACTCACGGTGCAAGGCTGGTTCGACGTCGCAGCAGCCCTCGACGAGGCGAGCAAGGACATGGCCACCCACGTGGTCGTCCTGCGTGCCGAGGGACGCGGCTTCAACGCCGGCGTCGACATCAAGGAGATGCAGCACACCTCCGGGTTCGACGCGCTGATCGGCGCCAACAAGGGCTGCTACGCGGCGTTCAAGGCCGTCTACGAGTGCGCCGTACCGGTGATCGCCGCGGTCAACGGCTTCTGCCTGGGTGGCGGGGTCGGCCTGGTCGGCAACGCCGACTGTGTGGTCGCCAGCGACGACGCCTACTTCGGGGTGCCCGAGGTCAACCAAGGCGCGCTGGGTGCGGCGACGCACATGGCCCGGCTGGTGCCGCAGCACCTGATGCGCACCCTCTACTTCACCGCGCGCACCATCACGGCCGCCGAGCTCGTGCAGCACGGCTCGGTGCTCGAGGTGGTCCCCCGCGACCAGCTGGACGACGCCGCGCTCAAGGTCGCCGGCGAGATCGCCGCCAAGGACACCCGGGTCATCCGGGCGGCCAAGGAGGCCCTCAACGGGATCGACCCGATCGACGTCAACAAGAGCTACCGCTTCGAGCAGGGCTTCACCATGGAGCTCAACCTCGCTGGAGTGGCCGACGAGCTGCGCGACGATTTCGCCGGCACCGACAAGGCAGGCAAGAAGTGACGAAGGCACCGCGCGACAAGCGCATGACCATCGACGAGGTCGTCGGTGAGCTGAAGGACGGGATGACCATCGGCATCGGTGGCTGGGGGCCGCGCCGCAAGCCGATGGCGCTGGTCCGCGCGATCCTGCGCTCCGACCTCAAGGACCTCACGATCGTCAGCTGGGGCGGCGCCGACGTCGGCCTGCTGCTGCGCGCCGGCAAGGTCCGCAAGCTGGTCTACGCTTTCGTCTCGCTCGACTCGGTGCCGCTGGAGCCCAACTTCCAGCGCGCCCGCCAGAGCGGCGCCATCCCCGAGGTGGTCGAGCTCGACGAGGGCATGTTCCAGACCGGCCTGCGCGCGGCCGCCCAGCGGCTGCCGTTCCTGCCGATGCGCGCCGGCCTCGGCTCCGACGTGCTGGTCAACAACCCACACATCAAGACCGTCACCAGCCCCTACGACGACCCCGACGGCAACGCCGAGGAGCTGGTCGCCGTACCCGCCCTCCACCTCGACGTCGCCCTGGTCCACCTCAACCGGGCCGACAAGCACGGCAACGCGACCTACCTCGGCCCGGACCCCTACTTCGACGACCTCTTCTGCATGGCCGCCGACCGCGCCTACCTCAGCGTCGAGCAGATCGTCGACACCGCCGGCCTCACCGTCGACACACCGGTGCAGCGGCTGCTGCTCAGCCGGATGATGGTCAGCGGCGTCGTCGAGACCCCCAACGGCGCCCACTTCACGACCTGCACGCCCGACTACGAGCGGGACGAGAAGTTCCAGAAGGCGTACGCCGCCGCGGCCGGCGGGTCCGACGAGGACTGGTCGGCCTTCGAGGGGCGCTTCCTGTCCGGCGACGAGGCCGCCTACCAGGCCGCCGTCCAGGCCTTCACCGAGGAGCAGGCATGAGTGACATCACCCGCGCCGACGTGTGCGCCGCAGCGATCGCCGACGCGTTCAAGGACGACGGCGAGATCTTCGCCAGCCCGATGGGCATGCTGCCGATGCTGGGCGTCCGCCTGGCCCGGCTCACCTCCAACCCGGACCTGGTGATCTCCGACGGCGAGTCGCTCTTCCTGGCCGGCACTCCCCCGCTGTTCGCCAAGGCCGACGTGGTCGAGGGCTGGATCCCGTTCCGCAAGGTCTTCGACGTCGTCGCCTACGGCAAGCGCCACGTGATGATGGGTGCCACCCAGGTCGACCGGCACGGCAACCAGAACATCTCCGCGATCGGCGACTTCGCCCAGCCCAAGCGCCAGCTGCTCGGCTCGCGCGGTGCCCCGGGCAACACCGTCAACAACCGCACGTCCTACTGGGTCCCCAAGCACTCCCCCCGCGTCTTCGTCGAGAAGGTCGACATCGTCTCCGGTGTGGGCCCGGCGCTCGCCAAGCAGGCCGGCCCCGCGGCCGCCCGGTTCAACGACATCCACCGGATCGTCAGCAACCTCGCGGTCTTCGACGTCCTGGGCGAGGGCGACACCGTGCGCCTGCTGAGTGTGCACCCCGGCGTCACCGTCGACGACGTGCGCGAGGCCACCGGCTTCGAGCTCACCCTGGTCGGCGACGACGTACCCGAGACCCGGCTCCCCACGGCCGAGGAGCTCATCTTGATCCGCGAGGTGCTCGACCCCAGGGCGCTGCGCCACCGCGAGGTGCCGGTCGCATGATCGAGCAGCTGCTGCGCACGCCGTTCACCGAGCTCACCGGCGTGCGACACCCGATCGTGCAGACCGGCATGGGCTGGGTCTCCGGACCGCGCCTGGTCAGCGGTACGGCGAACGCGGGCGGCCTCGGCATCCTGGCCAGCGCCACCATGACGTACGACGAGCTCGAGCGGGCGATCCTCGAGGTCAAGAGCCGCACCGACCAGCCGTTCGGGGTCAACCTGCGCGCCGACGCCGGTGACGCGGGCGACCGCTGCGACCTGCTGATCAAGCACGGCGTCAAGGTCGCCTCGTTCGCGCTCGCCCCCAAGCAGGAGCTGATCGCCAAGCTCAAGGACCACGGCCTCGTCGTGATGCCGTCGGTCGGTGCCGCCCGGCACGCCGAGAAGGTCGCGGCCTGGGGCGCCGACGCGGTGATGATCCAGGGCGGCGAGGGCGGCGGCCACACCGGCTCCGTGCCCACGACGCTGCTGCTCCCGACCGTGCTCGACGCCGTGGACATTCCGGTCGTCGCGGCCGGCGGCTTCTTCGACGGCCGCGGCCTCGCAGCAGCGCTGTCCTACGGCGCCGCCGGCGTCGGCATGGGCACCCGCTTCCTGCTCACCCAGGACAGCGCCGTGCCGCAGGCGGTCAAGGACCTCTACCTCAGCCACGACCTCAACGGCACCGTGGTCACCGCCAAGGTCGACGGCATGCCGCACCGGATGCTGCGCACCGACCTGGTCGCCGAGCTCGAGGAGACCAGTGCGGTCAAGCGCCTCGGCCCGACGCTCAAGCGCACCCTGGAGTTCAAGAGGTCCAGCGGGATGTCGTGGGTCGAGCTGGCCAAGGACGGCCGCGCCATGAAGAAGACCCAGGGCCGCACCCTCGCCCAGATGACGCTGGCCGCCAACACCCCGGTGATGCTCAAGGCCGGCCTGGTCGAGGGCGACACCCACGCCGGCGTGCTCGCCTCGGGCCAGGTCGTCGGTGTCATCAACGACCTGCCCACCTGCGAGGAGCTGATCGACCGGATCGTCCTGCGGGCGGTCGAGGAGCTGCGCCGCGGGTCGTCGTACCTGGTCTAGGCCCCGGGGACGTAACCCTGCTCCGGCGCCCAGTCGCCGGTCTCCTGCAGCCGCGACCAGATGTCGTACTCAGGCCGGAAGAAGTCGACGAGCGCGGCGCGGGTGGCGTCGGTGAGCTCCGGCACGCGACGCTCGGTCGAGACGTTGGCGGTGCCGATCTTGACCTTGCCGTCCATCTTGTCGGTGATCCAGGCCTGCCAGGTGTCGGGCCGGTCCAGCGCGAAGATCCGGTCGACGCCGATGTCCAGGTCGTTGCTCAGCGCCACGAAGCGGGCGGGTCGGCCGACCTTGCCGGTGATCTCCTGGTCGCCGGCGACGTAGCGCTCGGCGAAGTGCTCGAAGGTCATCTCGCCGGTGTACTTGTCGGGGTTCTCGGTGACCACGGCCGGGCGCGAGCGGTAGCGCCACCACGACTCGAGCCACTCGACCGGCTCACGGAACAGCGAGACGACCTCGTAGTCCTGGCGTCGGTAGCCCGCGTTGCGCAGGATCGGCACCATCCGGGTGTGGAACTGGCGGCAGTTCATGTGCTTGAGGCGCGGGTGCCCGCGCAGCACCACCTCCGCCTTCCCGCTGAGGGCGTTGACGATGGACGTCGACGCGCACTTGGGCATCGACAGCACCACGAACCCGTGGCTCGGCAGCGCAATCATGGCCCCAACCTAACGGCCGCAGGGACAGGAGTAGTTTCGAGGTATGACGCAGGACCAGCCCGTACGCCGGCAACGGCACCTGATGGACCCCAACAACCCCCGGCCCGCCACCCGCCGCGAGGACGTGGAGCGACTCGAGCGCGTACAGAAGTGGGTGCTCTCGGTGCTGATCGTGACCACGATCCTGCACCTGTCGGCCGGGCTCGGCATCTCGGCCCAGTACGTCGACGACGACGCCATGACTGCGGCCATCGGGCTGAGCGTGCTGGCCGGTGCCTTCGGCGTGATCGCCGTCGCCGCCGGGCGGGCGATCCACCGCAAGCCGATCCCCTCGGTGTGGCTGCTCCTCGGCGTGATCCCCGGCCTGGTCTCGGTCTTCCTCGTCCTGCGCTGAGCGTGGAGCCGGGCTGAGCCGAGCGGTCACCTCGAGTTCACCGGCTCGTCCCTAGCGGTCGCGTGCGTCCCTCGTTGGACAGGGCATGTGCGACCACCACGAGCACCCGCCCGCGTCCGACCTGACCCTGCCCCCCGAGGTCCTGAGCCGCCGCGCCGTGACCACCGCGGGCGCAGGGCTGCTCATGGCCGGGAGCCTGCTCGCCCACAGCTCGGCCATCGCCGACACCGGCAGCGAGCCGGCGGTCGGCGCGGGACGGAGGTCGCGGATCTCCCGGGGCACCCGCCTCGTGCACGCCGACCTGCACAACCACACCCTGCTCTCCGACGGTGACGGCGACCCGGCGCTGGCGTTCGCCTCGATGCGCAGCGCCGGCCTCGACGTCGCGGCGCTCACCGACCACGCGACGATCTCCGACAACCTGCTCGGCGACGTGCTGGCCGGTCTGCTGCCGCCGGAGTACAAGCAGCTCGCGGGCCTCACGCCGTCCGACTGGGCGCGCACCCGCCGGCTCGCCGACGCGGCCGACCAGCCGGGACACTTCACCGCGCTGCGAGGCTTCGAGTGGTCCGAGCCGCTGCTGGGTCACGTCAACGTCTGGTTCACCGAGCACTACGTCGACGTGCTCCAGGCCGGCCTGATGCAGCCGTTGCTGGACTGGCTGCGCCGCGAGCCCGGCCTGGTGCTCGACGGCGGCGCCGGCGGCCTCGCCGGCTTCAACCA
>JBAZRQ010000087.1:0-2582 GCA_041662925.1 Nocardioides sp.
ATGTGGGAGACGTCTGGGATCCCGGCGGGGCAGGTGCCGAGCCGCCACCGGGGCAGACGAACGAGGACGGTGCGTGGCACATCTGCTACTGGCCGCCGCCTGGCTCATCGTGGGACCCGGTGTGGATCCAGAACGGCACGGTAACGATCGACCCGGTCGTGCTCGCGAACCGCGCGATCGCCGCCATGAACCTTGACCCGATCACGATCGGCATCGTGCCGGAGTCGGCCCCGAACCGGGTCGGGCTCGTAGGGCTGCCGGTTTGGATGTGGGTCAACAACCAAACCGAGAACACGTGGGGACCCATCACACGGTCCGCGAGCGAAGGCCCGGTCTCGGTTACCGCCACCGCCAGCGTGTCCAGTGTCATCTGGGACATGGGTGACGGCACCACGGTGACCTGCACGGGCCCGGGTACCCCGTACGCCGACCACTACGGCAAGCAGGAGTCCCCGACCTGCGGGCACCGCTACGACAAGATGTCGACCGGCCATCCCGACGGTGCCTACCAGGTCACCGCCACGAGCCACTGGGTTGTCGAGTGGGCCGGAGGTGGCCAGTCCGGGACGATCGAGCTCGACCTGACCACGGAACCCTTGCCGATCCGGGTCGGCGAGGCCCAGGTGCTCACGCAGTGATGGGCGGGCGGAGCGCGGCAACGGTGAGGCGACTCCTCGGCCGGGATCGGTGGTACGAGCGGGTTGGGTCGATGCCGACTAGCAACAGGCACGGCCTGGCGGTGATGGCTGCCGTCTCTGGCGTCGCCACCGACGTGGGGGTGCGCTACGACTCACTGGGCGAGGACGTGGGATCCGTGGTCACGCTCGGCTGCGGAGACAAGCAGCTGCTCGAGGAGTTCTGCCAGGACCTCGACGCGGTCGACATCGGCCTCGAATGGGTGGGGCCGATCCGCGTCAGCTCGCCGCTGCTCCGCGCCACCCACGGGGCCGATGCCCTGGCAGCGGCTGCCGCACGGCTCGCCGAGGCCGAGACAGCACAAGCTGCGGGCCGGGATCCGTCAGGTGCCTCGCTCGTCGTCGTCACCGAACGCCTAGGGCACGCCGCAGCCAGCGTGACGCCACCAACGCCGGCGTCGCAGCGCGCACGCGATGCCCTCGCCGCCGCCTACGAACGAGTGACTACCGACCCGCCGCCGTTCTGACACGGCGGCGAGCCACGTCGCGGCCCGCTGCGCGCCTTTCACTGGCGGCCCCGCCGACGATGAAGATCGACGCGGCGACCCCGCGCTGCCGCAGCCGGGCGTCGAGCTCGTGGAGTAGCTCGGCGGTCTCCTCGGCGGTGGGAGGGGATGAAACTGCTGACCGCTGGCTGCTGCAGTGACACGATGCCGACATGACCCTTGTGCTGCGCGTGGGCGAGAAGTTCGAGATGAAGGGCCGCACCATCACAGTCTCGAAGATGCAGTCTGACGTCGGGCCACAGGTCCGCGACTTTCTAATCGAGGTGGCCCGACGAGGCGGGACGGTCACCTACGGCAACCTCAAGGACGACCTCAACCTCACGCATCCGCCGAACGGGCTGGGTCGGCTGCTCGATGTCATCTCTGAGGACTCGTTTGATCAACGGTGCCGTGTTGGGTGCGCGCTGGGTGGGGTGAATAGGACGACATCGGCCACGCCGTTGCCGCACGCGGCCTCGAGCTGCCGGGCGGGGCCTGGGGTAAGGGTGTCAGCCACGGACCGGTGGGCTAAGAGTGCTTGCCGACAGTGCCACTTTTCCTGGGGTCGCGGTCGTGACGAGGTCGAGTGATTGCCAGGCCGCGCGCCATCTGACTTCTATGGTGGGCGAGATGGATGTGAGCACGGACCCTCGAACGCGCGCGGCGTGGCATGCCAATGAGCGTTGTGTCAGCAAGAACGCGGGCCTGCCCGACTCGCACATTTGGCGCCGGCTTATCGCGGAGCTTGGGCTTGACGAGACGGTCAGCCACTTGGCGATCCTTACTGACAGCAATCGCGACATCTGTGTGGCCGTGTGCGACAAACGGATCATCGTGTGGCATGCGCGCGCGGAGCGGATGCGTCGCCTCTCGCGAGCGACGTTGAAGGTGGCTGAGCATCAGGCCACGGTGGCGGGGATCTTGCGCCTGTCGGACGGTTCCACGAAGACGCCGATCAGGCTCGCAGGTGAACTTGGTGAGCGTCGTGCGCTGCTAACGGCGCTGGGTCTGCCGGGAGGTCGCCAGAGGCCAGCACCAGTGGTGCTCGACCTGTCCGTGCACCCGAAGACAAAGTTCGCGTTCGGAGCCGCCGCTGTACGGCCCGCGGCAACCGGGCCGGTGGCGGAGGACGTGCTGGGAGCGATCGGCACGACGAAGACGGCTGCGTTCATGACCGTCGCGCAGGTCGTGGCGGGCGGTCAGCCAGTCCGGAACGTGGTTGTCGTCGGGGCCGGACGACGTCTTCATTTCGTCGCCAACGGGGGTCCACGGCCACTGTTTGAAGGTTTGGAAGGCCAAGGGCTAGCGTGCGAGCGGACGAGTCGGGGGGTCCGGCTCGTGTACGAGAAGCCTGTTCGTTCGGAACTTGTCGAGGTGTTGGGCCCTCTGGCCGTGGTCGAAG